>JACAEL010000078.1 GCA_013388835.1 Candidatus Thorarchaeota archaeon
GGGCACTCGGCTGCACAGTACGACGATGAATCCTCGAACTCCTACCACAGACGATGGTGCAACTCCTCGATGTGGGTTCAGGGTCTTGTACCTGCGAGTGCCAAGGAGATTCGTGTTCAGGACCAGACAGGCACCTAGGAGAAAGCATATAGCCAGCTCTGTATGAACAATAGTTAATGGACTGATGATGAGAATGAGCGGAGAAGCAGATAGAACAAGACGAATCTCTGTGGGCATCGAGGGGATGCACTGTGCCTCCTGTGTAGCAACTGTAGAGAAGTCGCTCATGTCTACTGAAGGTGTGACCGCGGTCTCCGTGAGCTTGCTTGAGCAGAAGGCGGTCATCGACTATGACCCTCAGAGAGTGGAGAGAACGGACTTGGAGAGAGCAATCGAGAAGACCGGGTACAGACCGAAACGACCAACAATGACACTCAGAGTCACATCACCCGATGAACCGGACTGGGCCAAGGTTGAGAGCACAGCAGCAGAGATTGACGGGGTCATTGCTGCGAGGGGCTTCCCCGGCTCGTCGCTCTTGCTTGTAGAGTACGACAGCGACCTTGTGACTCAGAAGACAGTGGTCAACAGACTCATCATGGCAGGATATGAGGTCACAGGAGAGTCCAGTCAGAATCTGGACCGCGAAGCGCTGGCAAGAAGTCAGGAGAAGAGGTACTACCTTGTTCGCTTGGCAGTGTCTGCGCTGCTCGCGATTCCAATCACAGTCATCATGTTTGGAGGGCAGTACTTCATGCTGCCGGCGGGTTGGGACATGAACGTGGTCATGTTCATTCTCGCCACCCCCGTCCAATTCATTGGCGGCTATCCCTTCTACAAGTCAAGTCTGGCGGTGCTAAGACATGGAAAGACGAACATGGACACACTGATCATGCTCGGGACAAGCGCCGCCTACGGCTACTCTGTGCTTGCCACCTTTGTGCTCACTGGCTTCGACACCTTCTATGACACTTCCGCCCTTCTCATCACATTCATTCTTTTGGGCAGGTGGCTTGAAGCACTGGCGAAGGGAAGGACCTCGAATGCGATACGTGCACTGATGGACCTGCAGGCCACGACTGCCACAGTGATACGCGAGGGCGAAGAGATCACGGTACCGGTGGAAGACGTCGAGGTGGGCGACCTGTTCGTCGTGAGACCGGGTGACAGGATTCCAGTGGATGGCGTGGTTGTAGAGGGAGAGTCATCTGTGGACGAGTCGATGGTGACAGGAGAGCCGATGCCCGTACTGAAGCACGCAGGTTCAGAGGTTGTGGGATCGACCGTTAACAAGAATGGAGCCTTGAGGGTCAAGGCATCAAGAGTGGGCAGGGACACAGTACTGGCTCAGATTGTGAGGATGGTGGAGGAAGCGCAGACGAGGAAACCATCGATTCAGAGAAAGGCGGACTCCATAGCGGAGGTGTTCGTGACTGTCGTGCTGCTCATGTCCACGCTGACATTCTTTGGGTGGCTCATCCTGGGTGCTGCAGAATGGACAAGGGCGTTGAGCTTCACTATCGCGGTGCTTGTCGCTGCTTGTCCGTGCGCTCTGGGTCTCGCAACGCCCACCGCAATAATGGTGGGACTTGGAAGGGGGGCACAGATGGGTATTCTAATCAAGAGTGGGGCAGGACTTGAAGCGATTCCCCGGGTTGACACAGTTGTCTTCGACAAGACGGGCACTCTTACGGAGGGGAGACCCGCCGTGGTGGATGTTGTGTCAGTCGACGGCACGGACACAGATGCGGTGCTTCAGGTCGCTGCTGCTGTTGAGAGACTCAGTGAACACCCGCTTGCCGAGGCGTTGGTTCACTATGCAGACGAGAGGGGACTGGAGCGCTTGGAGGCTCACGGATTCATGTCATATCCCGGACGGGGAGTCGCTGGAGAGGTGAGTGGTGAGAAGGTCGTTGTCGGCAACGAGGAGTTCCTTCGGAGTCATAACGTCGATACATCACCTCTGAGAGGTCAGGCGGAGATGCTGGAACAGGGAGGGCGGACAGTAGTCCTCGTATCTGTGAACCACAAGCTGAAGCTGGCCATTGGGATAGCGGACCGACTGAAGCAGTCGTCACTCTCGGCCGTAAAGGCGCTGCAAACCATGGGCATCGACGTCTGGATGATCACGGGTGATAGGGAACAGACCGCCCGGTCCGTTGCTAGAATGGCTTCGATAGACAAAGTGATGGCCGGCGTACTTCCTGCAGCCAAGGCTGACAAGGTCCGCGAGCTGCAGTCGAACGGGCGCACTGTCGCAATGGTGGGAGACGGCATCAATGATGCACCAGCTCTCGCACAGGCGGATGTAGGTATAGCGCTCGGGTCAGGGACCGATGTCTCTGTCGAGACCGGAGACATGGTCTTGGTGAGGGACGACCTGTCCGATGTTGTTGCGGGGATTCGTCTGGGACGCAAGACAATGAGCAAGATACGACAGGGATTCTTCTGGGCCATGATATACAACGTGCTGCTACTGCCTGTTGCGGCTGGACTGTTCTATCCTCTCACAGGCATTGCTCTGAGGCCAGAGTTCGCAGGCCTTGCAATGGCCATGTCCAGTGTGAGTGTCGTCAGCAACGCGCTACTTCTCTCCAGATTCGATCCAAGACCATTGATGGCTGCGACAACCGGCGAGCTTGGCCTGAGCAGTGCTGGACCGACTGTTGCGATAGACCCCATCTGCAAGATGGATGTGGACACCTCGACTGCGAGTCTGTTCAGCGACTTTGAGGGCAAGAGGTACTACTTCTGCGCGCAATACTGCAAGGATGTCTTTGAGTCCAACCCAGTCGCCTACAGAGACCACGACCACAAGTAAGCTCAGTGATGCAGAAGGTACGGAGCACTCTTCCTCTGACCATGATGTTGAATAGACACCGTGATACTACCAGGGTCCATGCCATCACGCATGTCAGAGATTCTCAATGCTTTGCTGAGGGCATCTCCTCTGCTGACATCGTTTCTCCTTCCAGTCTCTGCTGTGGTGTGGAACAACCAGACCCTTGGTCTGCACGATGTGAGCCTGTGTTTTGTGTTCTGGGGGTACAGTATGGGGGCTGGAACCTTTGGACTGTACAACGAGACCGGATTTGGACCAGTAGGGCTCACGCAGATAGCATTCGTAGCGGTCTGTTGGACAGTACTGGCAATCATTCTTACGTGGGCACTCGGAGTCTGTCAGCAGTCTAACATCAGGCTCAACTGGCTGGCGACGCTGCTCGTGGCAGCACTGGTCCTTCAGTTGGTCATACCTCAAGTCCTCACTTGGGGAGTCCCACCGAGCTTCTCAGAAATAACAAGCATACCAATCCCGGCCCCCTCACTGTGTGCAATGCTGTCGGCTTGCGTCTGCAGCTCTCAGTTGAGGCACGAGAGGCGGGCTACATCAATATAAGACGGTTCTACATGTCCGCAGGAGCAGGGTAAGCCATGGTGTACGACTTACTTGTGATTGGTGCGGGACCAGCTGGCAGTGTGTGCGCGATGCATGCTGCAAAGGCAGGTCTGAAGGTATTGCTTGTCGACAAGGCGAAGTTCCCACGTTTCAAGTCATGTGGGGGTGCGCTATCCAAGAGGACACATCGTCAGCTCGGCCCAAAGGCAAAACTGGGCGTGAACTGCAACGCCGATGGCCTCGTGGTGTGGTCTCCTGGCCTCAAGGCTGCAGACTACGAGGAACCGAACTGCCTCGACCTTGTGGTCAGGACGGAATGGGACCACAAGGTGCTCATGGATGCGGCAGACTCAGGGGCAGAGGTCCTAGAGGCAACAATGGCGAAGACGGTCTCCAAGAACGGTGACAAGTACAAGGTGAGCCTGTCAAGCGGCAATCAGGTGAGTTGCAGATACCTCGTCATAGGTGACGGGGCAGGACTCAGGTCCTACAAGAAGTCGCTCGGCTTCCAGCAGCCCTATGACCACATGGCAAGGACCGTGTGCGCAGAGATTCCTCTTGATGACAGCATCATTGACGAGACCTTAGGGACAAGGAGGAAGATCCACATCTTCTTTGGAGTTGTCCCGCGAGGCTATGGATGGTTGTTTCCCAAGAGAGGACACCTCAACGTTGGCATAGGGTTCGGAAATGCCTCAGCTCCTTCTCTCACACAGTTCGAGGTGTTTGACCGATTCGTGACGCAGCTTAAGGAGAAGAAGATGGTTCCCTCTGACTGCGACTTCTCATGCAGAGTCGCACACCCCATACCGTTCAAGAAACCGTTCGAGCCCATCGGGTCAGACAGTGCCCTCCTAATCGGAGATGCAGGGGGTTTCGTCTCACCCGTCACTGGTGAAGGTCTATACTACGGGACCGCGTCGGGACTGCACGCGGCACAAGCCATCAGTGCACAGATTGATGGAACGGCCCAAGTTGACCTTGTATCAGACTACACGTCAAGGTGGATGGCTGACTTTGGGACTGACATGATACACAGCGGACTCTGGTTGGCCAACTTCGTCTACAGGTCGCAGAAGCGCATGGAGCTCATGGTCCGGATGATGATTGCTGATGAGAAGACCAGACGCACCGCAGCACGCATGATCATGGGAATCGCAAGCTACAGTGAAGCGCGAAGCAGAATCCTGAAGAGGGCACTGCTTTCCGCTGCCAAGTCCTTGAGCGTCTAGTAATCGACAAAGCCGCTGTCCGAGTCCACAAAGAAATGCGGCCAGTGAGTCTTGACGAACTCAAGTGGCAGTTCCTTCCGGAGTACCAGAAGCGTGAGCTCGCAACAATCGTCACCCACCGCCTTGCACTTGGTCTCGCGACATATGACATGGTAGTCGCCATTCATGGTCAGTGCCGACCAAGTCTGGGCAGCTCCCTGATATGCGCCTGCGGGGAACCAGCAGAACTTCATCGGAAAGGAGATTGACCTACAGAAGGGGCTATCGTCGTCTTGCAACGTGTATATGTAGACTGTCTCCCCTTCAACCTCAACCTTCTCATAACTCTGCTTGGTCGGGGTCCGTCCAGCAAACATTATCCATGCAGCTTCACCGTAAGCAGGTATTCTCTCGAAGTCGCCCTCCAATTGCGCTGAGAGCTCCATCATGAACTCGTGACCAAGAGACATACCACCTTCGAAGACATGCTTGGGTCCTGCGGACGTACCCATGGTGTCGACAGCTGTCTGCATCAGCAGCTGATTCAGCTTGGTCAGGGTCAGTGTCAATACCTTCTCACTAGCCAGCTTCTTTGCCTTGGATGCCTGAATTATCAGCCAGTTCTTCATCTATTCCATTACCACCCGAACAGATTCCAGCTTGCCCAGTCTGACAAGCTGTTCGCATAGTATCTTCACACGCATTTCCGGGAGCTCGAGTATGCTTGCCAGCTCCTCAATGCTCCGCTTACCATCAGCAAGGGCCACAATTGAGATCTGATGACTGTCGAGACCACTGAGAGTGACCTGCTCTCCTTTTGGAAAGGGCACATGCCTCGTTGTCAGGGGCTTCCGCTTCGCTTCGGTTGTGGCGATTCGTTTCACGATGTCGCTTGCACTGGTGGCACGCACCCTGAACTCCCTGTCGACAAACACAGTCACAGCATGTTCAGGTGAACCATGAGTCACAACCACTGGAACAGGGTTCCGTGGCGAGTGCATGACTCGAACGGTCTCTATCTGGACCTCGACTTCGTCCTTGCAGACTGGACAGAAAAACTTCACTGTGCTTGTACTCGTACACACTCCTCCTTCAGGTGCCCTGGTCGGACCTTAGTACTTCAAATATCATCCGCTCAAGTCTGTCAAAGTTGAAGCCGGTCAGAGCAGAAACTGGAACCCACTTCAGGCCAGTTCTCTGGGAAAGCTCCTGAACATCAGACTCGTTCACACTGTTATCCATGTCGCTTTTGTTGCCCACTATGAGGCGTCGCTCAGCAGGCAACGTGTTAGTCATCTCAATCCACTCTTCAAGTTCAAGAAACGACTCGTACCTGCTCATGTCAAAGACCAGTATGGCCATCTTTGCACCAGCAATCAGTGGCTGCTGGAAGAAACGAAACTGCGACTGACCTCCCAAATCACACGAGACCAGTCTGTAAGTGTTTCCAGTCCCATTATCCTTCATCTCCCATGTATCGATATCCACCCCAATGGTCATTGAGGGCTCGATGTAACTGCCAGTCACGAGACGAGACACGATACACGTCTTCCCCACACCACCCGACCCACAGAAGACAACCTTTGATAACTTGGACTTTATCCCGTCACTCGCCTTTCGTACTAACGGTTGAAGGTCGTTCATAGGGGCGAAACTCGATGTGGCCGAGCACAAAGCGGCATTTTAGTTTGTTGCTTGACGGGTGCGCTTGTGGGACTGTCTTGCACCACAAACGTACCGCGCGTCAGGCAGAGTGACCTTGTCAGTCGTCATGTGATGGCCTTGGAACGAAAGGCCAGTGCTTAATAGATGGTTATCCGAACGGGTAGCTGTCCTGGAGGAACAAAGTCATGCTATCTAGAGTTCAGAAAGTCTACTTCGGAATGGCTCGTCTGGGGCCTTCAATCATGCTCGATATGCTGGACTTGGCCAGCGCCCTGTTCTATTTCTCACTGATGGCACTGCCCGCCATCTACACGGGCGCGTCAATCGCTTTCAGTTACATCGCCATAATGGTGTCCGAACTGACATTTGGGAATCTCAGTGATAGGACGGTCACAAGATGGGGAAGACGCAAGCCCTTCGTCATGGTCGGAGCACCACTCATGGCCATCTCATTCCTCTTTGTATTCACGCCGACAGCCTTTGTGAACCCCGCTGATGAAATGGCATTGTTCGTATACGCGCTGATAACCATGAGCCTCTTCAAGGTCTTCTATGGCATGACCATGACCCCATTCCAGTCCTGGATGCCAGAGCTCACAGAACCAGAAGAGCGGCCTGCCGTCTCATCTTGGCAGAACGTGGCCAACTTTCTCGGTTTCGTCACCGGTACATTTGGCACCATCTTACTCGCAAGTGTTGCGCCCAGTGCGCTCACTCTGGTCATATTGGGCTTTGTCGCGATTCAGCTCGCAGGGTTTGCTCCGTCACTTGCACTCCTGAACAAAGAAGGCAAGTTCATCCAGCGCCCGAATTTCACTGAGGAACTGAAGAGGGCGTTGAAGAACAGAGACTATGTTGGATGGATGTTTGCTCAGGGCGTGATGTCAGTCGGCATGGCCATGATTATCAAGACCGCATTCCCGTTCATCCAGGACTTCTTGAGGTTCAGCTTGACGGAGATGATAGTCTTCGGAGCTGAGTTGCTCATCGTGGTGTTTGGCTTCTTCCTTGTCTGGCGGTGGTCAATCCGTCACAGAGGAAAGAAGAGGACAATTCAAACGGCCCTCTTTGTTGCATCCCTTGCTCTGCCCATGACCCTGTTGGTCACCACATCAATAGAGGGCTTCATACTCCTCGCACTGGTGGGAGCAGGGGTATCCGGTTACTACCTGTTCCCGTACATAGTCTATGCTGACTTTGCGCAGAAGGACGAGATACTCACAGGAGAAGGGCGGGCGGGCATGTATACTAGCGTGCCGACAGTCACGCTCAACAGTTTCCAGGCACTCTCAGCGCTTCTGTGGGGAATCGTATTCAGCTTGCCCAAGGTATTGGCTGTACCAAGGGCGCCAACCGACCCGCTCCTAACGATGGGGTATAGGCTGTGGGGACCAATCGCGGCGGTCTTCTTGCTTCTGGCAATCATAATCCTTGGCTGGATTGACCTAGACCCGGACTTTGAGAAGTTGAAGGCAGAGAGGGGCATCAAGGAGCAGACAGCTGAAGCCAGCAAGTCAGAGTGAGACTACCTCCGGACGCAGTTGGACTGACTTCGTGTGGTCAGTGCAGTCCATGATGAGACCGATCCAGTCAAAGAGGTCGGAGCAGTCCGCGTAGACTGCAGAGGAGCCAAGTCTGCCATCCGGTCATTCACTGAGAGAGCATACGGCCATCCACCTTCGTCACCGTGAACGAAAGCAGCAGGAGCATTGACTACGTGAAGAACGACCCCTCTGCCGTCAGTCTAACGGCACCATACACGAAGGCCTGTAGAGTATCTGTGTCAACAATCTCAACGACAAGTCTGCTCGGTCGGCTGATTTCGTATCCCTGCTCAATCACTATTGGTCTGCTCATGCCTTCTTGTGGGAGGAGACTGTTTCGATACAGGAAGGCTGCCAACGGGCCCGCAGCGCTGCCAGTCGCAGGATCCTCAAGAACACCTGCCGTTGGCGCAAACACCCGCATGTGTGCTGTTGACTCTGGGTGAGTAGTCTCCTGACTGAAGACAAGTATCTCTTGCGACCTCAGCCCGTGCAGTGCTGACTCGATTGCCGCAGAGTTGGGAGAAGCACGTCTGACTGCATCAAGCGTCTTCAGCCGCACGATGAGGAAGGGCAAGCCAATGCCCACAAACTGCGGCGGGGGACTACGGGCGACATCGTCTGAGGACAGACCCAGAGCTTCGGCAACAGCCTTCAATCTGTCACAGGTCTCATAGAACTTGGATGGCGGCTGTTTCATCCCCACTGTGTCATTGCCCATGAGACTGACCTCCACTGGTCCAATACCAAGTTCAAGCCGGAATGACACAAGCTTCTCTGGAATGATGTTCTTCTGTCTCAGCACAAACGCAGTCCCAAGCGTCGGATGACCTGCGAAAGGTAATTCGGTACCGGGCGTGAAGATTCGTACCTTCGCAACACACTCTCTCTTGACAGGCTTGAAGACAAAGGACGTCTCAGAGAAATGCATCTCCAGGGCAATCCCCTGCATCTCTTCAGCGGTGAGACCGGAGTTGGCTTCGTGGTCCCAGAATGTTGCAAGCTGGTTACCACCAAAGCGATATCGGGTGTCAGTGAAAACGCTTGTCTGTAGATAGGGAACAGCCTTCAAGGTCTATTGCGCCGCTGACATGACCGCATATGCTACTAATCAGTCTCTCGGCTTGAGCGTGTAGTGGGATATGATATGATGCGAATCGCGGTGTTGACTGCAGACCGCTCTAGGTGAGATTCATGCAGGCCGTTGTTGAGGTGCAAGGCCAGACACCCACCATATCCGCTGCTCTTAAGCAAGACCCACCACGTTCTCCGACTTTCCTTTGATTACCAATTGTTTATTTGCTTCCGATGAGTACTATTGTCAGGGCGAACGATCACTAAGCGCCCTTCAGAGGGAACAGTCATGCAAGTCAAGAAACGCAATGGTACTCTCGAGGCATTCATGCCTGAGAAGATTGTAGTCAGCTGTGTCAAGAGCGGATGCCCCTACGACACGGCGAGGACGATAGCCAAGACGATTTCCAAGAGCAAGGAGAAGGTAGTCGATACCTCAATAATAAGGGAGAGAGTCCTCTCGGAGCTAACAGCAAGGGGACAGACCGAAGCTGTAGCGCACTGGCGTTCCTACGACCAAGAGAAGTCTAGAGAGTAACCGTCATGTGCATCACACCGCGTATGTACAAGACTGTCCAGACTCGCGGCAGCAGATGCCAACCCCTATAGGTTTCTCACTTCGACGCCAACCCGGGTGCACAATCCAATCGTGCCCCGACACAACAAACAGTATGGATTGGAAGCAACTGCAGCAGACTCCATGAAACCTGGAGCAGCGACCCCAGTGCCGTTTGCAAGGGGCGACAGGAATCCTGTGTCCAACTCGGTCCAACTAGGAATGGACGGCCGGGGTCTCGGGAGTTGAGGGCGGCTGGGACAAAAGTGGCAACACTTAAAAGCCCGCTTACAAAAGGACCCACACCGATTTCAGCGTTCCTGCTGATTCGTGTGGGTGAACGTCAGATGAACAGGAGACTCGTGGTCCTCTCCCTGTGTTTTGTGGCGATGTTTCTAGTGACTGTGATTCCAGTCGCGACAGCAACGCCTGCACAAACCAGGGCCACGGTCGAGGGAAGTCGAACCGTTGAGTCATATGTTGTTGAGTCTGCTCACAACTACGCAAACAACTTCGACTATACCTGGACCATCACAAAAACGGGTGCGACCCAGATTCGGGTGCACTTCACAAAGATCGATGTAGAGAAGAACTATGACTTCGTCTATGTCTACGACGCCGCAGGAAGTCAGCTTCACAAGTTGACTGGACTGTACTCGTCTGGATTGTGGTCGTCATACAGCAGTGGCGACACGATCAAAGTCCGACTGAAGACCGACTACAGTATCACAAAGTGGGGCTTCAAGATTGACCAGATCGAGTACACCACTGGTGGTGGAAGCAAGGTACTGACAAACGGAGTCCCGGTGACAAGCTCACTCTCGGCGACTGGCGCAACTGAAACTTGGACAATCCAAGTCGATGCGAACGCTGTCAGTATGTACTCCACCCTCACATGTGGGTCTGCGGACTTCGATCTTTATGGAAAACTCGGGTCTGCTCCGACAACCAGTGTCTATGATTGGCGCGGATACACCTCTGGTGGAGAGGAAGTGACGTACAACAGTCCCGGTGCGGGGACGTGGTACATCATGGTTCGCTCCTACAGCGGCTCCGGTGCATACACCCTGACTGTCACTATAACCTATGGTGGCGGCGGTGGTGGTGGTGACGGAGTCGTCAAGAGGTGGGCGGTCATAGTCGGTATATCTGACTACAAGGCGATAAGCGACCTGTCATACTGTGATGAGGACGCCACTGACTGGTACAACTACCTGAAGAACGTCATGCACTACGACTACATACGAGTGCTTGGTGACGGGCACACCTCAAACTATCCGGTCTACTATGCTACTGCTACCGAGTACAACGTGAAGCAGTCCCTCTCCTGGCTCGGAGGAGCTGATGGCGACGACATCGTAGCCTTCATCACTTCAGGCCACGGCTCGGGCACTGGCACCGGTTCCTCATACCTCTGCATGTGGGACAGCGGTAGCGGCGAGAGCGGTGAGAACGGCAACCTGTATGACACCGAATTGGATGACTACGTGGGCTCTTGGGCAGCAGGCAAGATATTCATCTTCGTCGACCACTGCTACAGCGGTGGGCTGATTCCTGAGATCCAGGCTCTGGGCAACCACGCCAAGGTCTACATGACCACAACGTGCACGCAGAACGGGTATGGGTACGATGACTCAACCCACAAGAACGGAGCATGGACGTACTACTTCTTGGAGTACGGCCTCATCAACCACTTCGGAAGCAGCACGACCACCACAATGGAAAGCTGCTTTGACTACGCACTGGCTGCATATCCGTACTCTGGCGGTGACACACCCCAGGAGTACGACGGCAACACCAGCACTGGTTTCACCCTGTAGTAAGAACGGAAGGGTCTTCCCTTCCTTCTTTTCTTTTTTCATCTGACATGATGCCCGCAAGTAGAGTGACAGGCAGTCCCACCAGTCTTCATCTTTCGATCCCTACCATGAAACAGGAGTCCTGTCACTCTTGGCGGACAACAACGGGGTCAGTCACCTTTGCTCCACATTTCGATCGACCAATGTCAGTTAAATGAAACGGACAATGCACTGCAAGGTTAGGACCTATTCCATTTGAGGTCTGCACATAGAGACTCATCATGACCCACCGTGGATGGATATGCCATCAGGAATCGATGTCGAACTGCACCCTCATCACAATACTCGCGCATCGCTCAGTCGCGCGGAACAGGGGGCACGCATGTCTCCTGTGGCTCAGGCGGAGGAGGTGGTGGACGCCCCATGGCAAGCCGGAGGGCCAAGACGGGGAGCACAATAGCAAGCCAGATGACGACATTGGCAAGGGTAACAGATGCTGCGTCAAGAGTATGACCCATGCTTGTGACTAACAGCTCTCCCAGTCGCGCGAGACTCACCAGTGGATATGCAAGCATGACTCCAAAGGCTTGCTTCAGTCGCACCGAATTGACACGACAAGCGAGTCGCGCACCAGCCTGAGCACCGACAAGCATTCCGACTCCTAGGGCCAAGCCGTATAGAAGGTTGATCTCGCCCAGTCCGATGTTGGTGACCGTGCCGGCAGCGGTGGTGAAGACCATAGCGAACATAGATGTCGCCACGGCAGCATGCATCGGAATCCCCATATACATCGTCAGCAGGGGGACTATGACGACTCCACCGCCCAAGCCCAGAAGGCCTGACAGCAGACCTGCCAAGAATGCGCCGGCCAATGTGCCCACAAGTCTGGACTTCGGTATGTCTGAGAAGGAGAACGCATCAAGCTCAGACTCCATGTCCGAGCGGCCCTTTGGCTTGGTGAAGAGCATCTTGAGAGCGATGGGGAAGAGTACCACAGAGAAGATGTAACGGAGCAGCATGTCCTCGATCACGCTCTTGAGCCATGCGCCTATCACGGAACCGGGTATGGTTGTGATTGTCAGGAATAGACCAACGCGGAGGATTATCAGCCGCGGGTTGCGCCGATGATAGGAGAAGCTGCCTGACAACGAAACAAACATCGCTGCAACAAGGGAAGTCGCTGCCGCCTCAGCAGGAGCGAGAGCGAAGACTACAATCAACAGGGGCGTATTAATGGTGCCGCCGCCAATGCCCAGCATCGAGCAGATAGCGCCCACGCCAATAGCAAACACCGCAAGACAGGTGAGCATTAGTGGATCTGCAATCAATGGAATCTGCAAGGGCCTTCTCCTTGCGAGTCCCGCTCTCAATCCCTACTTAAGTCGTCCTGTAGGTTCAGGTCCTACGGTGGTGTCTTTCGCATACTAATCCAATAACAGCCGCCACACATCACAAGGATCCCGAGAAACAGTGCTCCCGCGCTTATGTTCTGGATCTCCACACTCGAGTTGAGCGTCAACGACAGGTATGATGCAATGATGATGATGAGTCCCAATGTGGCCAGAATCCGGCCCGGTGTAGTATTGAATCTCAGGAACGCGGGAGGCTCTTCATCTGCTGGCAGGGCGGGCGCAGCGGACTTCTTGACTTCGGTACTGAAGAACCGTGTGCCATCGCCGGAGAGATAGCCCAAGATTTCGCCTGCTGACACCATCTCCTGCAGGAGTGTCCGTGTGGAGTCTTCATCCAATCCGAGCCTGTTCGATAGGATAACCACAGAGCTGATACCGCTCTTGACCAGCAGCTTTGCTTGTTCTCTGACGTCAGTCATCTCAACACCCTCCGCCCGGAGTCAATGGAACTGGCTTCGGATTTCATTCTTGTTCAAGTACCAGATTGTAGGCACTGCTATGACAAGGCCAATCACGGTGAATACCATCAGCGCAGAGAGAGCAATGGCAGCAAGCCTTCCCCACTCTCTTAGCATGTACAGACCGTAAGATGCAGCAAATGTGGTGACAGAAACGGCTGTCAGCGCGACCATTAATAGTACGAACGTGTACCGAAGTGTCGGGAGCAGAAGAGGTGTGAATAGCCCAACAAGCAGTGTGAAGAGCAGACCGGACAGCCCAATCAGTAGGAAGATGGCACACAGAAACTGAACCCCCGCAGGTCGTGGTAGTGAGGTTGGTCCGCTGTCAGCGCCGTACTCTTGAACAGGACGCCGATACTCGCCGACTATGCCCGGACCCTCAGATTGGTATCTCGGAGAGTGGCTTCGGCGTTCCTCCAGTAGGACCTGACCTTGAAGTGGATATGACCGACGAGTGTCTGGGCCTACAGATGTTACAGGAGAGTCTGGAACCTCGGTCACAGATGGATTGGTCAAAGTCTCAGACGGACCTCCCAAGATGGATGAGGACCGTATCTGCAGGATTCGGTTGAAGTCAGCCTCCAAGTAGGTCACCGCCGCACATGATCCCACCGGAGGTATGTCACCTCTAGAACTCATGTCGTAGCGGAACTCAACCCTTCCCCTGTTGGGAACATCAATCGTGATGGTGCCATACTTGAACCCTGACATCTCACTGATGTCAGCACGGATAATTCTTCCGACGATGGTGCTTGTCATGAAACGCCTCCTTCTGGAGCTGGCAAGGCCGTGCGACTGGTGGGTGACCTCGTGACTCCTTCCTCTGAGATTGATTTCGTGTTGAAAGGTTATAAAGACTGCGAGTCAGCAGACTGTATGTTTCTGTCACTCCGGTCCAGTAGCCCTCTCGAAGACGATCCGACCCCATGAGCAGCAGTCCTGAAGTGGCCATGCTGTTCGGACCGCTCGACTCTGAATTCACAGGGTAGGCAGCTGCTCGGGAGTTGGACTCTGTTAATCAGCGCCTAGTGGTGCTTGCATGCCTCCATGTGGATACGGGCAACCAGAGTTTTGCCCGACACCTCATGAAACCTCGAGGATTTACTACAGTGCCGTTTCTTGGGAGCGACAGGACTCCTGCATCGAACCTGGTCCAACTGGCAGTGAATCATCTCACATGGAGACACTCGTGGCGTCACATCAGTAGGTGGTACAGGAATCATTCATTCATAATTGGCTTATTACGGGAATCTGTCGGGGACGCGCTGTCTTCAGTCCTCCAGGGCTGGCGTGCGTTCCTTCACAACGCCTCCGCCGGCCCTCCCAATCTGTGATTCAGTCGGGCATGTCACGGCACATGGTTCGTAAGAACGCCGAGGACAGTTTCAGGCACGAGGGCAGGCATGAAGTCCCGACTTGTCTACTCACTCGTAGAAGTACTTGCCCTGCCTGTAGATGACTTCATCACCGGCAACTATCTCGCCGTGAATCATGCTCTTGACCATGTCAACATGGACCGCGCTCTGGTTGACGCCGTTGCATTCCCTGTATGCATTCCCCAGTGCACAATGGATGGTGTCTCCAATCTTCTCGTCAAAGAGCATGTTCAGAGTGTACCTCTTTATGCCGCGGTTAGTGCCCATGGCCATCTCACCCAGTCGACGGGAACCCGGGTCAACCTCCAAGATGGTCTTGAGCGTCGCCTCTTCCTTTTCTGCAGAGAAGTCGAC
>JACAEL010000079.1 GCA_013388835.1 Candidatus Thorarchaeota archaeon
GACCACCACTTCGTATGTGTTCTTCTCTATCTCCACACCGAACAGCCGGTTGCCGACTGAGGCCCGACTGCCCAGTTTCTGGAGGACTGCATCAAGAAATACCCCCTCACCGAATGAAGGGTCCATTACAAGGTCTTCGTCGGTGCGGACAGCCCAGCGCACCAAGAACTCCGCCACTCTGGAATAGGTGTAGTACGCCCCACGCTGCTTCGCCTCGATAGGGTGATTCATGTTGGCCAGTCCCGCACGCCTGTCTTGTCCAGTCCCTCAAGTCCGAATACTTGCTATAAACGTTCATTCTTGGTTGGATGGACACTCCTGTGTTCAGTCAGGAGCCGAGCGTCTTCGATGCATTTGCAGTCACTGTTCTTACTTCTGTCGCCGGTGCAATTCCCGTCTGTGAACAACCCCCTCTGGGTTCCTTATGCCTGTGAGAGTCGTCCAACAACGAGTTCGACCTCGATGGCGACTTCCTCGTTAGGCTCTGACACCGGCAGATTGAGGACGCAGCCGAGATGCCCGCCCTTCATGTGCCTGCTTAAGGTCGGACAGATGTTGCAAAGACTTCATCCTGCCCACGGCAGAGATACAGTTAACTATGGCAAACTCTTAAATACACGATTGTTAATACAGACGTGACGCTCGCAGGAGTGTCAGTGAGGAATGGTGATGCAACTGACTCGCAACCAACAAATTCTGTTCATGGTCATGATTGTTGTCGATGTGATACTTGGCTCTCTGTTTGCCCTGGCGTTCATGCCTGTGTGGTTGCAACCAGAGGCCACTCTCATTGTCCCCAGTTTCAATCTCTACATGGCACCTCTGGCAATCACAAGTCTGCTCGCCCTGCCGACCGTGTTCTTCCTTCAGATGATCTGGAACGACAAGTTTGGGAACCAGGTGTACCTATTACCGCTACGACTTGGCCTGGCTTACGAGTTTCTCCACGGTGGACTCGAGAAGCTGCTGGACACCACCTATCTGGCCAGTCCCGGTCTGATTCAGCTGGGCGCCAATGCTGCTCCCAGTGAATGGGTAAAGGGAGTAATGGCAATGATGCTGCCCAACTATGCGTTCTTCCTGCTGCTGATTGCAGTTGGCGAACTGCTGGTCGGGCTCTCCATGCTGTTCGGAGGTATGACTAGGCTTGGCGCAATCGGAGGCATACTGCTTCAACTCGTGTTCTTGATTCTCTTGGGCTGGTTAAGTCCCTCGACGTTCGGAGTGAACTTCATCGGTGTGTTCGCCTTTCTCTTGGTGGGAATGCATCGGGCTGGACGTTATCTCGGCTTGGACTACTTCTTGGCGCGCAGTCTGGAGGCCCGGAAGGAGAACAAGGCAGCACATGTGCTGCTTCTCATGACCTAGTCCCAGTGACATCCAAGGACCGCCGGAACCGCATATGGTTCCTCTCGCGCCCCTCCCCGTTTCGCTCAATGCCGCATGACTGCGACGGGGAGGCGTCCTCTCATTCAGCGGCGTTCACATCCATGGTGACGAATGTGGCTTGGAGTATGCCATCCAAGTGCTGTTGCGGCAAGTCGGCACGAGATGTGCTTTTCGACATGTCCTGTCATGTTGCCGATACCTTACCTGCTCATTCGGTTGCTTCTCAGCGCAAGTGGTGTGCGACCTCTCACTGTTAGATGGACGAATCTGTGGATGGGATTCTTCGCCGTTAAGACGTACTGGGGGCAATTGCTCCTTGAGGCCGATTCCACTCAGTCTGTGTGCTCGGACCCGATCATGCAACCCCACAGGTCTGAACATTTGCCTTTGTCCACTAATGCCTGACCTAGAGGCAGCTGTTCCACACCCACTCTCAGGCAAGTTGATATAAGTGGTACAGCACCTTGTACAGCACACAAATGAGGTGATTTGAGTCTGAGAAGAGGACCAATGCGAGGCCCCATTGTCCGGCGACGAGGCCCCATGAGACCGCGACCTGTGGGTTACAGAGGTGGGTACCGTCGAAGACCCTGTTGCTGCGGAGGCTGTTGTGCCTGTGTGCTATGTGTCCTATTGCTGTTTCTCATCTCTGGGGTGGCAATCCTGTCTCTGCTATTCCCGTGAGAAAGTCCTATGTGCATCACTCGGGAGTTGCGCCCGCGCAGCCCTAGGGGACACAGGAAGCAGCAGATTGACATGTGTGAATCTCCCTGCATACCTAGCATGAGTGCAGTCCGGCTTCAAAGAACCGAAGGTGACTCGAGTTTCTATGATGCCTGATGCGTTCCGTTCATCTGCCTGTACGCTGTGCTACTGCTGGGCTTTGGGTTCTGGCTTGATGCGTTGGGATTCACCGACGATGCTATATCGACCTGGATTGGCGCCATGTTTGGAATCGTCCTCTCCCAATTGGTCTGCCCTACATGTTATCTCTCAAGTGGGCGATGAGCGGTCGCTGGTATCTGGAGTACAATGAGCACGGTATTACTTGCCGCAGGTTATTCAAGACTGAAACGTACCTCTGGACTGACATATCGGGCCTGTACAGCAAGAAGAGTACGGGATTCCTGGGCCGATACCATGACACACTCGTCGTCGAGTGTGGAGGCCTGACCACGGAGTTCTTCCTACCCGACTTTGGTCTGAATTCCAAGAAGCCCTCGGTCGAGTTCATCGAGGGCATAGTCAGAACATGGGCATTAGCCAACCGTTCATTCTTAGTTGGACAGAGTTTGACACAGGAGTCTTGTCACTCCCAGGAGACGGCACTGGGGTCACTCCTC
>JACAEL010000080.1 GCA_013388835.1 Candidatus Thorarchaeota archaeon
GTATGGATGAAGTGGGTCCTCGTAGATTGAGTCCTTGTCTGCGAGCTCGATGATTTGCCCCAGATACATGACGGCTATTCTGTCGCACACGTGTCGGGCCGTGGCAAGGTCATGTGAAATGAAGAGGTACGTGAGGTTCAGTTCTCTCTTGAGGTCCATCATCAGCTCTAGGATCTGTGCTTTGATTGATACATCGACCATTGCAACTGGCTCATCAGTGACCACGAACTCTGGATTCACAACGATTGCACGACCGAAGACGACTCTCTGTTTCTGTCCGCCGCTCAGCTGGTGTGGCAGTCTGTTATAGAATGACGCGGCTGGTGATAGTCCTACTCGCTCCAGCACCATCTCGGCCCTGGCCTTCCGCTCTTCAGGTGTGCCCATGTCCTGAAAGCGTAGAGCGTCAGCTATCGCATCACCAACACTGAGTCTTGGGTTCAGAGATGATGTGGGGTCTTGGAACGTGAACTGAAATCGTCTTCTCATCATTCTGAGCTTGTCACCCTTGAGACTGGCGATGTCAGTCCCGTCAAAGAGTATCTGTCCGCTGGTGGGGTCTTCAAGTCGCACACACAGCCTGCCTGTCGTCGTCTTGCCTGAACCACTCTCACCGGCAAGTCCGAGTACTTCTCCCTTGTCTATGTGAAAGGACACCCCATCAACTGCCCTGACATATTCGCGCTCCTTGGAAAACAGGGAAGTGAGAAAGCCCTTCTGAAGCGGGAAGTACTTCTTGAGTTCGCGAACCTCGACAAGCTTCACATCAGACACCTCCATAGAGATGACATGCTACTCTTCCGCCCGAGAAGCTCTCTGTCAGTTGTGGTTCAACAGACTCACAGACAGACATGGCATTGGGGCAGCGTGGTCTGAACATGCATCCGGGCAGCGGACATACGAGGTCAGGTGGAGCCCCCGGTATCCACGAGAGTCTCTTCTTGGGCTGAGTCACATCAGGCACCGACTGAAGGAGTGCCCTTGTATACGGGTGTTGCGGGTTCTCGAACAGAGCCTCGGTCTCAGCAAGCTCGACTACTCGGCCGGCATAGATGATGGCAATCTCGTCTGCTGTCTGCGCTAACACCCCGAGATTGTGGGTTACAAGTATCATCGTCAGGTTGAAGTCGTTCTTGAGGTCCGCCATCTCCTTCAGTATCTGGGCCTCGACTATCACATCCAGAGAGGTCGTTGGCTCGTCTGCTATGAGTAGACGCGGCTTCAGGGCCAGTGCCAGACCAATCATGACCCTCTGTCGCATACCCCCCGAGAACTGATGAGGGTAGTCTGACATCCTCTCCGGTCGTATGCCGAGTTTCTCGAGGGTTTCTCCTGCCTGCCGGAGTGCCTCGTCCTTGGTGGTCCCGGGGCAATGTGCACAGATGAGTTCGGTGAAGTGCCTTCCAATCGAACTCATCGGGTTCAGTGAGGTCATGGGGTCCTGGAATATGTAGGCAATCTGCTGACCGCGCAGTGCCCTCATTTGCTCTTCCGACAGTCTGAGCAGGTTCAGTTTTCCCTTGGGGACTGTGGTCTGTCCACACTCTATGTCTCTGTCAGTCACGAGATGAATCTCCCCGCTCGTGATGACCCCGGGATACGGCACAAGTCTCATGATGGCGCGCCCCAGCGTTGACTTGCCGCAGCCACTCTCTCCTGCCAGTCCAAGTGTGCGATTCTCGGCGAGGGACAAGGAGACTCGGTCGATTCCCTTTGCAACCCCGCGTCTTGTCCTGTACTCAACCGTGAGGTCCTTGATAGTCAGTAGGTCGACCATGTTGATCACTCCCTCAGTCTTGGCGTGAGTATCTCGTTGAATCCCTCACCTGCAAGCGTGAAACCCAATGCAAGCAGCACTATCATCAGTCCGGGGAAGGTGATGACCCACCACGCCCCGCTGAGCAGCTGGAGCCATCCGAAGGTGAGGTCCCAACCCCAGTCTGCAATATCAATGGGCAGTCCCAGTCCCACGAATGTCAGTCCGGCAGCAGTGAGCACAGCGTCTGCGAAGTTCAGCGACATGACTACAATCGAAGAGGGCAGGACATTTGGCAGGATGTATCTGAGCATGATGCTACGGTCTGGCGCCCCCATTACTCTTGCGGCTTCCACGTAGGGCAGTTCCCTGATTGTGAAGACCTGGCTCCTTATGACCCGGTAGTAGGAGGGTACGTAGACCACCGCGATGGCGAGCGCCATGTTCACCACACCCGGGCCCAGCATGGCCGCAATCGCTATGGCGAGGACCAGACCCGGAAACGCAAAGATGCTGTCCATGATGAGGGAAACGACACGGTCCACCTTTCCGCTCCAGAATGAGGCGGCAAGGCCGACAGGCACACCGATGATGAAGCAGATGGACACGGAGAGGACGGCCACTTGCAGCATGGTAGCTCCTCCTGCGATTGTCCTGCTAAGAAGGTCTTGACCAAGCGAGGTCGTCCCCAGGGGGAACTGCGGTGAAGGTGGTTCCAATGGCCTTCCAACGTCGAGCGTGAACGGCTTGTATGGCACTATGTAGAGTGAAACGGCAGTCATGTAGACTATCGCGAAGACTATGACTAGGCCCGCCGTCGCAAGAAGAGCTGGTGTTCCCCGATCTCTCATCTTCGGGTATCCCACTACTAGTACCGACATGAGAGCTGTGAGCGCGCCACCTCCCACTGCTATGGACATGACGATACTGATTCCCTCTGCCGGGAGCAATAGGCCTGCAAGCAGTCCGCCTAGACCTGAGACGAGTACGATTGACAGCAACAGTGCTGCCATTTGCTGCCTCAAGCTCTGTGCTTTCTGACCGTTGCGGCGACCTATAGAATGTCGTGCCACCCACAGGAGGAGCCGCCTGAAGAACGGGGTAGCAACACACACCAGAACGGTGGCTCCGACAACTGGCAGACCGATACCACTGTTGGAGCGCAATGCCAGTCCAACAAGGCCCGTGACTATCGACAGCGCGAGGACAACCGTCAATAGCAATGCGATCCTGAGTCTCATTGACGCCCTTGCGATGGGCTCCTTTGCCTTGGACAGTCCAAGCAGAACACCTCTGACAAGCTGGTCTTGTTTCACTCTTCGTTCCTCCATCAGAGCCTTATCCTGGGGTCAAGCCACGCATATATGATGTCCACGACCAGAGTCACGAGGGTCACGAGTACTCCAAAGAAGACCACAGTGCCCTGAATGGCAGTGTAGTCACGGTGATTGATTCTCTGTACGAGGTATGTGCCGAGACCCTGCCAGCTGAAGGTTGTTTCAGTGAGTACTGCACCAGCAAGAAGTGTGGCGAACTGGAGCCCTATCATCGTTAGAATCGGCAGGAATGCGTTCTTGAGGGCGTAAGTGTACGTGATGGTCTTGGCCGGCAGCCCTCGCGCCTCCGCTGCAACAACAAAGTCCGTCCTAAGAGTCTCGAGCATATTGGTACGCGTCAGACGAATGAATATCCCACAGAGAATGGTGCCCAGAGTCACAGATGGCAAAACCAGATACTTCATTGCAATCAAGAAGCCGTAGAGGTTGCCTGTCAGTAAGCTGTCAACGGTGTACATGCCTGTTATTCTTGGAGGCAGGAACGCGTCAGCAAGTCTTGGGTCAAAGCGTCCACCAGTTGGCAGCCAGTTCAACCAGATGCCGAAGATGAGCTGGAATATCATGCCCAAGAAGAAGACAGGTATGGCGTATGTGACTATGCCTGCCACCCTGATTGCGTTGTCTGTCGTTGTACCATATCGCTTTGCAGACCTTATGCCCAGTGCAGTCCCCAGGAGTACAGCGAACAACAGCGAGTAGATTGCAAGTTCAAGGGTGGCGGGAAATCGACTGTAGATGTGCGATGATATGGATGAGAAGTCTTGCATCGACTTTCCCAAGTCGCCCATGAAAAGACCTGCGATGTAGTTCACGTACTGCTCGATGAGTGGGCGGTCAAGTCCAAGTTCCTGCTTGAACTCGGCGAGCGTAGCAGGGTCCACGTTCTTCTCAAAGTGTAACAGTGCTGGGTCACCGGGTACGACTCGCAGGACAACAAAGACCAGCGTCAGAAGAAAGAACACCATCGGGATGGCAAGTGCAATCCGTGTAGCTATGTATGATCTCAGAGTCATTTGCTGTCACCAATCGTTTGCTTCTGTGCGACTCACGAGGGACCCTATCCGCCTCATGACGGCATGAACTGATGCCGAGCGGTGAAGAACCTCCTCTTTTAGATTGTGCTCCAAGCCGGTATCAGCAATCGTACTAAACATCTGTCAAAGGAAATGTGGACAAGAGGTACGTGCGTAAAGGTGCCAGTGACTGTCAACATGGATGGTGTCTTGGACTCCGGCTTCTTGGTGCACCAGCCATTATGATGGCGGCCGGGCCAAGTTTCAACGGCCATCACAAAAAGAGGGAGATTGCGCCAGGAACTCCTGACGCATCTCTTCAGCTAAACTGCTTTACGGTCCTGTTGTCGCTGGAGACCCAAGATAGAGCAACCAGTGACGCCAGTTGACGGTGATGTCGAGTATTACGCCGTGAACAGTCGTCTTGGTCACAGCAATGGTGTTGCTCTGCCACAACGGAATCACGGAGCACTCGTCGGCCTGCAAGTCCTGAAGACTGTAGTATGCAGCCTGTCGTGCAGCCGGAGTAGTTGCGCTTCGGCCAGCAACCCAGAGGTTATACTGTGCCACACCGCCAGCGGGGTATGTGCTGTTGTAGCCCATGTTGAGCCACGAGGCAAAGGGCAGGAACGCATAGTTGTCTGGGTCGATGAAGTCGGGGTACCAGCCGTACATATACATCGGCATGGTCCCTGCATTCCTCTGCAACCTGTAGGTTGGCCAGTCAAGGCCGTGCAGGTTCACAGTTATCGCTCCGCACGCCTCTAGGTCCGTCTTGTAGACTGCCGCCTGAGAAGCGCTCTCCGGGTAGTGTCCCGAACTCTCGTAGTAGAAGTCTATCACGAGCTTGTGCGTTGTGTTGTAGCCTGCACTTGCAAGTTGTGCCAGCGCATAGGTGTAGTTCGCACTACCATACTTCTGGAACGATGGCTTATGATATGCCATTCCTGCAGGTATTATTGAGTAGAGCGGTTCGAAGTCGCCTAGGAAGACAGTCTCAGTGACGTGCGTTCTGTTCAACGCCGCCGCCACAGCCCTTCTCACCGCAGTGTTGTTGAATGGAGCAATGTTCTGCTGGAAGCATATGTACTGTATCTGCGCACCGACTCCTTCCCAGACTCGGACGTTGGTGCTGGCACGGAAGGTGTTGATCTGAGTGGACGTCAGCTGCCTGTATGCTATGTCAATCTCTCCCGCCGTCATTGCTGCGGCCAAGGCTGTCGAACTCGAGTACATCTTTATGACAATGTTGTCCGTTCTTGGCAGGCCGGCAGCAGCATTCCAGTAGTACGGATTCTTCACCAGGCGGATTTCGGAGTCACTTCCACCGGTTCTTACCCAGCTGGCAAGTGTGTACGGTCCGAGTCCACATGGTGTGCTGTGGCGGGCGTCACCCTCGGTGTACGAGACCACTTGGTCCATGGGTGCATACAACGGATCGACCATGTACGATGCTGCACATGACAGTAGCTGAAGGAATGGTGCGAAGGGTATCTTCAGGTTGAAGCGGACCACGTACGTGCTCACCACCTCAACGCTCTCAATGATCGCATCATACTCCATGTTGAGCTGTGGACCGTCCGGCTCCCAGAGCCCTTGGCCGGTCAAGTTGCAGTTCCTGTCAAAGGTGTACTTCACGACTGTTGCATTGAACGGTCTCACGCCATCAAAAGTGACATTCTGACGGAGTGTGAAGTCCCAAGTCTTGCTATCGAGGGAGGTGTTCCAGCTCACTGCAAGGGCTGGTTTGATATCATCCGCTCCCGCCTCAGAGCCCGGTTCTATCTCCACGAGCCCAGAGCTGAGGGCGGTTATGATCTCCCATCCGAAATAGTCATACGCTTGTGCCATGTCGAGGCTGCTCTCCACCGAGTCGGTCGTCCCCATGATTATGAGGTTGGTCGGGGGCGCTAGCGGGTTTATCGTCAGATACCAGATGCCAGCGGCAGCAATCAAGACTATGACGACAAGCGCGATATTTTGGTTGCGGTTCAGTTCAATTCCTCCGAGTGGCAA
>JACAEL010000081.1 GCA_013388835.1 Candidatus Thorarchaeota archaeon
ACCATGGAAACTCTATCCCTGTACTCCTGTTGCTAGCGCCTCCTTATAACTCTTCTCAAGTTCCCGGCTCTGTTGCATAAGTGGATTTGACCTGTCACCGCATGGCTGAGACTGACACAGATGGTGGCTTTCAGTGTCCATACTCGTGTGAATCAGGCAGTGCTGGCCTCTCTGCCGACTCCGGACTTGACTTCTGTAACAGAGCCGGTCCTTCTAAGTGAGCGACACTCCCTGTACTCTTTGGATTATCTGTCCAAGACCAAGCCCTACTAGGAAATAGAAGGCGTAGAAGTACAGACCAAAGCCACCGGGTACGTGGTCGCCTATGAAGCCCACCAGAAATGGCAGCGCCTTGCCGACGTCGAAGGGAAGGACTGCGACGAACCGTCCTGCATAGAAACCACTCAGAAGCGAGAAGATCAACATGAAGGGTATTATGAAGAAGAGTGAGGGCTTGCAGCGTGCCCCCATCATCTCCTTCTGTATCCGGTCTATGTACGCCTTTCTCCGTTTCACCTTCCTAAGGAGCTTCTCGTTCTGTGTCTGCTGGGCCCTCTTCATGTCTTCTTGGTACTGCTTTATCTCTGCCTGATATCTCCGCAGCCGCCTTATGTCCGAGAACCTCTTCATGGCCAGATTGCTGACTGTGGTGATTGACACCGAGATGAGCGCCACGAATACACCTGACCACCCCATCTGGGAAACCAGGTCCACAAGTTGGGCAACCACGTCTTGCATGTGGCCCTACTCCATAAGAGTGTCATAGAGCTCAGTCGCAGCGGACTCGACCTGTCCCTGCCTGTTCTTCACTATCCTCACGGTCGCTCCAGTCAGTGTGCCAGCTGCAACAGCTGCGGCTCTGCACATCTGCTGGTGGACCTCAATCTCATCGACAAGTTGTGCGTCCCTTGTTCTGGTCGTATCCTCACTTCTACGAGATGCTATGTCCTTTGAATCCGCCTCGACAAGCACTATCGTCTTGGGTTGCAGTGCTCTTACGACCCACTCCGGGAGACCTATCAGGTATCCGTTGTTAGTCTGGATGAGAGTATGAGTGTCTACGATGACTCTGGCGGTCTTGGCCTGCTTGGCAATCGCCTCTCCAGCCATCTTCTGAATCTCTCTCTGCTTGGCTGTGGGGAGTTTTCGCATCTCGTCCCTTGTCTTGACGAGCCCCCTCTTGGACGCAACGTCCAACATCGCAGTGCCGAAGTTCAGTACCAGGACCTCTTCGCCATGCTTCTCCTTCACCATATTGACGGCAGTCGTTATGACTGTTGTCTTGCCAACACCTGGTATCCCAGTCACTATTACGACCCTGCTTCTGTCTGTCATTTGGACAACCCATCCGTTTTCTGTCTGACTCCTGCTCCCTAGGAGGACGATATATACCATTCTGTTCCTGAGAATGGTTGTGTGGGCTGTGGGAGCCATCCACTCCCACAGTCAATCTGTCTATCAGACGCCTAGCAGCCCAGCGATTCCTTCGCCGCCCGCCTCTGCCAGCTGTTCCTTGGCAATCGTTTCGTAGTACTGCTTTATGATCGAGACCATCAGGAGTATTCCAGTACCGCTGGCAAGAGCTCCGAAGATGTCAGCACAAGCGGCGAGCACGCCTATGAGTACTCCGCCAAGGCCCGCTACGACGGGGATGTATCGCTCCAGCAGACGCTCGAGCACCTTTTCGCTTCTTCTGAAGCCGGGCACAATGTACCCTGAGTTGAGAAGCTGTCTTGACACATCCCTTGGGGCAATGCCACTGATGTCAATCCAGATCTTGGAGAAGCCCCAGCAGAGCAGGACCATCAGCAGTGCGTATATGGCAACATGCAGTATGCCCATGCTCTCGGAGAACACTGCGTAGATGCCCTGTGGTGGTGTGATGAAGTATGCTAGGCCCCCTGTGGGTATCAGTCTGGTTGAGTCTGGGTCTTGCTCGTACGTTCCAAGGATGTTAAGGAACGGGTTTGTGCCAGTCGAGTTGAAGTTGGTGTGTATGATTTGGCCAAAGAAGAGCACGTTGGCATAGAGTGCCTGAGCCAGTATGACAGGGATGTTAGACGTGTACAGCAGTTTGATTGGGTATCTGGCCTTCATTCCCCTGTACTTGGCGTATTGGAGCGGTACTTCCACTCTCACCGCCTCCAGCCATAGGACTGCAAAGAAGATGACAAATGTGACCACGAGCCCAAACAATGCGGGGTCGTAGCCGTTGCGGAACACCAACCAGCCGATGTCCACTGGCGGACTTGGGCCTCCAGTAATATACCTCACAAGGTTGGCAATTAGCGCGGCTACTATGCCCTTTGGCAGGCCTGTCGGGTTCTCTGTGGGGCTCGACTCGAGGTCGACTATGTTGAACATGTTGAAGATGACTTGGCCGGCAACGTTAGTCATGATGAAGAGTGAGACACCTGACCCGAGACCCCACTTCTTCTGGACAAGCTCATCCATCAGAATAATCACCATTCCGGCGAAGAACAGCTGGACAAAGACCAGGATGCCCTGCTGGATGGTCAGGTCTCCGTACGCGCGGCCCCAGATGTACGCCCATGCCTGAAAACCTGTCATCAGCATGGCCAACACCTTCTGTCCTCCCGTGAACAGTGCTCTGTCTTCAGGGTCACTATAGTCTACACCGATGATCTTCGAGCCTGCGAGTAGCTGCATCACAAGTCCTGCAGTGACTATGGGTCCAATACCGAGTTCCATCAGGGTGCCTCGCGTGCTAGCAAGAATCACGCGCATTGCCCAGAGATAGTCGGTTCCCGCTGACTGACTGATACCGTAGAGCGGAAGGTGCGACATGATTAGAAAGATGAGCAGCACTACTAACGTCCAGACCGCCTTCTCACGGAAGGACACATTCCGTTCTGGCGGTTTGACCACTGGCATGAAACGCACCAGTGGCGACAGCATCTTTAGGAACTTGGATGGCAAGCCTTATAGCTCCTGCAGGTTTTCTGCGTTGCCTGCCGGGCTGGACTTTTAACATTGTTGGTGAAAACCGTGATTAGCAGGCTGTCGCTCTCTGAAGGTATCTTGTGAATAGAGATGGCGTACAACCAGCCGCCCGGCAGTTGGATGCTGCTATACAACTTGGTAGCGGGTCTCCTTGTAGTGCAGCACAGACCAGTGCATGCCATACGGTCTTCAACTTTGGGGCTGCTGCTGCGAACCCACACTGACTCAGTGAACTCTTGCACGGCCGGTTGGGCCTTGACTGCCCAACTTCTGGAAAGCAGCCACCGACCCCGGCCGAGTCTCATACTGTCACTCGGGAAGGTCGACACTGCCGCCAGCGCCGATTATCTTTTCCCGTGCGCTCGCACTGATCTGTCTAACTCCAGTCAGTTCAAGCGCATGCACTACCCTTCCTCTTCCCAAGACCTTCTCGACGCCGAGGGTTGGCATGTCTAGGACGTACTTCTTGCCGTCCTTTCTTGCGCGGCCCTGTTCAACAAGATGCTCGACTGTCTCGTCAAGCTGACCGATATTGATGGTCGTGGGTGACACCGTCAGCCCCTGGAAGCGTTTGAAGCCGTGCTTGCCAAAGTAATGAGGATTCTCCTTGATTGTTGCAATCCATCGATGCTTGTGTCTGCCAGCATTGCCCCTTCCGCCTCTTTGACCGGCTGCTCTGTGTCCCTTGGTGACCCCATAGCCGGTTGTCCTGTCTCCTCTGTGACCTCTAATCTTGCGTTCCTTGCGCTTCTGCATTCTTAAGACACTCCTCATGCCTTCTTGAGGCGAACCTCCAGCACTCCGTTGCGAATAGCTGACTTCGCCTCTTCTCTCTTTACTTTGACTGGTAGCTCCACTGTCTTGTGATAGGGCCTGTGCGGGTTCTCCACATCAAGGATGAGGGTAGTCCCCTTCACACGGACCCTTATCTGATCCTTCTCGACGCCGGGAAGCTCGGCGACGACCACGACTTCCTTGTCCTCTTCGATGACATCGACAAGTGGCTCAAGCACGGGTCCTGCTTCGAGTTCTTCTCCCACCGGTCTGTCGCCAAATCGCTTCAGCCTGGGTTTTCCATCTGGACCGATGTCGACGGAGAAGCCAAACATGAATGGTCTCACACTACGGTGCTCTCGCAGCACCCGGTCAATGGCTTGGGGGTCTAGCATCCTGCCTTGCTGAAGGTCCTCGAACATCTTGTTCATCATCTCTTCAATCTGCTTGAAGAGTTCCTCTGGAAGGAAGTCCCCTATCCATTTTCTGAGGTCCCTGTTCGGGTCATTGTCTTCCGAGTCATCCCATGACATAGTACGCACATCTCCACTAGGCCATCTGTCTGACGAGTCTGTTTATCTCTGCCCCTCGGTATCCCGTGATTCCGCCGGCGGTCACGGGCAGGCCATGCTTGCCCTTGTATCCTCCACTTGGGGGCGTGAGTCTGAAGACGGGCTTAAGTCCCGCGACGTCCGACACACTCGCCGTGCCATCAACAATGGCTTTAGCTAGGGCCTTAATGGACTTAAAGCTGCTGTTCTTCCTCACATGTTCATCCGTGAGTCTTCGGTTCCCAGGCAGGCGTCCTCTCTTCGTCAGTATCAGGTCGGCTGTTTCCTCATCTATCTCACCCCATGTGATATAGTCTTTGGCCCTCTGAACCATACCAAACAGGCTGGGTGTGAGTCTGAGTATGCGTGCCTGATGTACCCTTCCGAGAAGAAGCTTGTTGAGCGTGTCCTCTATCTCCGGACGCACCCGTGCTTGGCCTCTGACCCGAATGGCGATGATGACTGAATCAGTAGTACTCATTCTTGCAACGCTCCTGCGGCACTCCACTCCTGAGGTGGCAGCATCCTGTAGGTCTTGACCAGTGCATCGACGAATGCCTTTGCAAAGTTTGACGAGGTCCTAGACCTACCCTTGCTAATGGACCAGACGTCTCGTAGACCCGCAATTCTGAGCACCACCTTTCCGACATCTGCGGTCACCAGACCGGTTCCCTTTGGGGCAGGTCGCAGAGTGACCCGCACTGAGCCTGCCGAACCACTCACCTGGAATGGTACACTGTGAGTGTCTGAACATCTACACTCCCACGAACCACAGCCCAGTCTGAACACAGTGATTGCCATCTTTGCTCTGTCCTCAGCAGCTCTGACAGCCGGTACGAACTCTGTAGCCCTCCCGACTCCGATGCCGATGACGCCTCTCTCATTACCGACTACAACGGTTATCCGAAAAGACTTGATCTCACCAGCATCTGACTGCCTCTGAACCATGGCGACATCAACTACCTCTTGACGAAGGTCTGGGAAGAGAGTGTCGATGATTCCGGCTTCTCGGACCACCATGTTCTGTTGGAGTATCTCCTCAAGACTGTTGATGTGACCTTCCTTCACCATCTTGCCGAGCTCGGTCCGCGGCACCCACTCTTCTAGGGGCTCCATCTCTTCCCGAGGCTGTCTACGCCGTCTCTGTTGTTCCCTACTCATGCGTTTTCACTCCTTGGTGGATTTCTTTGCCTTCTTGCCCTTGCTGCGGCTCACTAGCTTCTTCGTCCTTGGCTTTCTCGGCTGTGCACGTGGAGCCTTTGGCACGACGACCTTCTTCACCTTCTCACCGGGCTTCTTCGGTACAGGTACTGGCTTGACGGAAGACTTCTTCTTCAGCTCTGCTTCAGGCAGAGCGAGAATCGCCTTCTTGACGCTCTCGTATGTCTTTGGCAGAGCCGTGAGCGTCGTCTTCTTCTTTCCAAGTCTCGAGAATGCATACTCATCTGTACCACTATCAGTAGAGTACTGGAAGGCCGCTGTGATATGCTCACCTGAGAGCCGGTCCTCGCCGGGAATCACCTCTGGATCATGCGGCACCTCGACAC
>JACAEL010000082.1 GCA_013388835.1 Candidatus Thorarchaeota archaeon
ACAGAGTACATTGCAGGATACACCATTGTCAATGACCTCAGTGCTCGCGATTTGCAGAAGAGCGACGGTCAGTGGGTACGGTCCAAATCGCTCGATGGCTTCTGCCCCATGGGCCCCGCCATTGTCACGACGGATGAGCTGGGTGACGCATCTGGTCTCAAGATTCAGACATATGTGAACGGGGTACTGAAGCAGGACTCGTCCACTTCAAACATGGTGTTTGGTGTGCCTGCGATTGTGGAGTTCCTCTCTGCATCCTTCACACTCGAACCCGGTGATGTCATAGCCACAGGTACACCATCCGGAGTTGGTTCTGCAAGGAACCCCCCCGAGTTCCTCAAGCCCGGTGACGAGGTGGACCTGTACATCGAGAAGATTGGGCATCTCCGCAACAAGATTGTGTGAGTGTCGTGGGTTCGTACCGGCCTCACTTCTTGGCAAACCTGACACGTATCTCTTGCCCGCTCATGAAACTCGACGTGAGTGCGACAACCTCGCCGGTCACCTGCTGGCACTTCACGGGCTTGCTGTCCACGGTAGCATCTATGACACGAAAGTCTCTGCTATGATATATGAACAGGGTGTGAGCGGTGACTGTGTCGACATTCATGATAACACTCAGGCAGGAGGACACAGGGTCCCAGTCCTGTGCACGAATCTCAACAGCTCCCTGGGTAAAGTGGATGCTTGTACTGAGAACACTTGGTGCATCAGTCTGGGGTCGGATGCATAGCAGCCTGCATGAGTGTGGCCGCAGCTCTGTGATCTTGAGGCTCTCTGTGAACTGCCCCCGGTATCTCTGTTCCCAGAAGTCGAAGACATTGTATACTTGGTCCTGCTTCAGGCCAAGCTCTGTCGGACTGATGTCTATCTCGATGGGCTCCTCGCTGAGGTTGACTGCTCCAAGGACTGCGTATGTGCCTGTCGCACTGTCAATACCGAGGCAAAACAGTCTGGGTTCACTGTATCTCAACGCATCGACGGCCACTCCTCCCTTGCCATAGACCGGCAGTATCTTGTCGAGAAGCACGAGTCTCTCTTCTGACAAGTCCATCATTCTGTCACTCATGAGCACAGCTCCACCGCTGAGTGCGACCACGGAGAGCCAGAGTCTCAGTTCGTCCATGCTCAAGTCTGTGTCATTCTGACGGACAAGCACGCAATCAGGGTCGTTTATCCACCATCGCCGATGCAGAAATGCCCTTGTCATCGTGTTGATGGCGCACTCATAGACACCTCCACCCCACTCATACCTCCATGCCGGGGCAATGTCTGTACCAATCCGCATCATGTTGGTGATTCCAACACAAGGACCAAGCGGTGCGCCACACCCTAGGATCAGGTGGTCTCCAACAGCACGTCGTATTGCCTCGAGACCCTGTCTTATCGCCTGTGCTCTTGTCATGTTCATGTTGTGTCGGAGCCCTTCTCCACTCGCACAGAACAGGAAGTCAATCTTGAAGTACTCAAAACCGTCCTCCCGCAGGGTCTTGAAGAGCCGCTCCATCATGTCTATCACCAGTGGATTGGTGAGGTCTAGCGCGAAGTAGTTTCCGAACCATAATGGGTTCGTGCCAACCACAAGAGGTTGGTTGTCATTGTCTCTGACGAACCAGTCGGGATGGTCCTTGAGTATACTGGAGTGCTCTGATGCGATGAATGGGGCAGTCCATATTCCGGGCTTGAAACCCGCGTCTCTGATGTGGTCGGACAGATTCTTCAGTCCAGAGTGGAACCTGTCGTTCGGGGACCAGTCTCCGACAGTTCTCTGATACCCGTCATCTATCTGGACCCACTCGACGTTTGGAAACCTCTTGCTGAGAAAGTCAGTGTTTGCACACACCTCCTTCTCGTCCGGTTGAGTGTAATAGAAATACCAGCTGCACCAGCCCGTCGGCACAGTGGGCCAGCTGACAGCATGCATCCTCTGAGCGGCGACCTCTGCATAGGTATCGAGGCCCGACTCGGGAGTGCCACTCGCGATGACGAGCAGTTCCTCGGACATGACCGTCTGCTTATCGCCCACTATGATGTCGTCCGTATCGGACGAGGCCACAATCCGAGCAAGTCGGTCTTCTTCAGTCTCCCTTCCGTAGACGATGACCGTTGAGAACTGGTCCTTCATCGTGACAAAGCCCAAGACAAGCGAGCTGTACGTGTCAACGTGGTGTATGACCGTGAATAGATGACTGAGGTTCTCACCGGCCGCGATTGACCGCGTCTGAGTCAACTCCCATGAGTGAAACCCGTTCCGAAAGAACCGCAGCTTGTCGCCACTCCATCCCGTGTGGAGTCTTGTCGCGTCATCAATGTCAATCACGAATGGATCAATCGAGTTGACCCTGATGCTATTGCCTGACCGATTCTTGAACTGAACAACGATGCTGTAGCCGGGCAGTCCCCTCACAACACTCAGTCTGACGTGCATCTCCGTCCTCATGTCCGGAGACTGCATTCTGATGACAACCGCCTTACCCTCTCCTCTCTCATCGGTGAAGTCGAGAGTGCTCATACCCTTGTAGACCATCTCCCTTGAGTCGTACACATGCTCCTCTGTATGCACTTGAGCGTAGGCCCGCGAGAAGCACATAGTCTTCTCATCTGCCGTAGTAAGCATGAGCAGTCCAAGCTGAATGTCGAAGAAGACAGTCACCAGACCGTTGGTCAGCTTTATCCCTTCATCTCCCACATCAAGGTGTATGGGGTCGCCATCGTTCGGCATATGGTCTCTCTCCTTGGGTCAACCTCTGTCGCTGTGTTCTCCTCTTATGCTTTTCAGCCAAGAGCTGTCCTACCTCAGACGGGCCGCTATCCGATCCGCCTCGTCTGCCTGCTCATACTCGAACATCTTTCGATGAGCCTTCGCAAGAGACTGCCAGACTTCCTTGTCCTTAGGTTGAAGCTTGAGGTACAACCTGTAGTGCTCCTTGGCCTGCGACCACTGTTCAAGGTTCTCGTAGCATCTGGCCGCGTAGTACAGCGCTCGCTTGTGGTCTTTCTTTGGTCCTGCCAGTTCTAGAAAGATCTCCAGCGACTGAGCCCACTCCCCATTGTCGAACAACATCTTGCCTTGTTCGAACCTCGCTTCCATCTCGCTGTACAGTGGCATCCTCTTTGACATCTGGAAGAGTCTCGTAATTGTTGAACAACATGCCAGTACCGCTACCAGAAGCACTGTGAAAGTGATTACGCTCGATGCAGGAATAACGAGAACTCCAAGCCCTCCGAGAAGCCCCACCATCAGCCCACCCACAAACACAACAGCAGCGACTACCAAGATGGTCCTGACGGCCGACTTGGTGCTTCTGTTTCCCTTCACTGGTTCTTCTTCCCATGAGGGGTCTTCTATCATTGCGCCCACGCGCTTCACCGTAAGGTCGCATCCTCTTATGTGCTTCGAGTACTGCATTCCCTATCTGGAAGTGCTCTCAGGAATCATCGACCCGCAAGTCTCCGTCACTCCCGGTCTTGCGCTGTCTTCGATACTCCTCTTCCCTCCGCTCTGCATCAAGTGCACAGCGCGCCAAGTCTATCCACTCTAGCACAAGTCTTGACAGCCTCGGGTCCAGCTGCATTGCCAGCTCTCCGTAAGCGACTGCATGTTCATGTTCGCCCTCAATATAGTGTGCGTTCGCCTTGTTGTAGAGTGCCTCTGCATAGTCAGGTTTCAGAGCCACTGCCCTCGTGTAGGCCTCAATGGCCTTTCTACCCTCTGCCATTCTCGAATGACAGTTGCCGAGGTTGTTCCATGCCTCTGCGTCTTCAGGGTTTATCTCTAAGGCATGCTTGTAGCACTCCATGGCGGCTTTGAAATCCCGCATCTCGTATAGCAGTGTGCCCTTGTTGAACCAGACCTCAAACACCATGTTGTCTATCGCAAGAGCCTCATCATACGCCTTGAGAGCCTCTTCGTTTCTGGACAGCATCGAGAGGGCGTAGCCCAGGTTGTACCATCCTTCGATGGACTCGGGGTACTCGGTGAGGAACTCCTGAAGGACAAGGACCGCGTCCTCCAGATGCCCCGCCTCTATCTTCTTCACTGCATCCACAATCTGGCGGTGATAAGAGACTCGCATCGACAGTGTCACCTCTCTTCTTGGGATAAGGCTTGCGAGGTGTGTTGCAGATAGCCCCTTCGCTCTGGTCTAAGGTGTTCCTATCTCATGAGGTTTCTGTGAATTCACTTGCCATCTCGGTTCTGACATCATCGAGTGCGAGTGCTGTCTTCATCTCTGCGCTGATGTGAACCGAATTGACTGTCGCTCAATTCTCTGCCGACCGTCTGTCCACGCAGATGTGACACACTTCAATATGCCCGAGTGCAGTGGTTGAAACAGAGGTCGAGTCCGTTGTGCTCGGTCCTATCTGAGCACGAGCTATGATTCTGGCTGTACGTGTGGATTGTTGCACTAGGACACGAGTCAATGGAAAAAGAGAAAAAAAGAGAGAAGGGAGAAGCAGTTGCCCTACTTCTTCTTTTCCTTAGCCTTCTCTGCAGCAATGAGTTCCTTGAACTTGTCGTCGTACTGTGCGGCCATGGTGGTCTTTCCCGCAGCGTCGATGATCTTGTACTTCGCCAGTGCGGCCACGCCCGCCTTCCATGCCTTCTGTGCTTCCTTTATTGCATCTACTTTTGATGGCTTAGGAGCTTCTGTCATGCTAGATATCCTCTCATTATGTTCTCGTGTGTGTTCCGCTTATCACAAGAAGCAGAACCTGTACGATGTTCTGTGATGCTTGAATAAAAAGAAAGCTGGGGCGGGCTCCCTCGTTGCAAGAGCCGGGACGCAACACACTACTACTTGAGCGGGCCACGTTCCTCTCTGAGAAGTGCGGCCACAACTGCCGCAAGAGCAGTGGTCGATGCGAGGAACAGGACTGAAGCCTGTAGGCCGTAGACGTCACCCAAGTATCCAAAGACTGTCGGTGCGACCGCGCCAGGAAATGCGCCGAAGGAGAACAACAGACCAAACGCCGTGCCCTTTGCATTCTTCGGGCTCACCTCGGTTTCAAAGGCGGCATTTGCCGGGACACCCCAGTAGTAGAAGAAGCCAACTCCAATCAGCACAGCCGCAAGTACCACTGGCTCGAGCGACATGTTCAACAGCAACAGGCAGGGTGTCATCAGCGCTGAGGACAGGATGATGTGTGGTGTTCTTCGAGTCCTGTCTGAAACCGGACTGGAGAGGATTTCGGCCACGAGACCAGAACCGAGCATCAGACTTGTCAGCGAACCTGCCCACAGTGGACTATAACCGTAGCTGACCACAAGATAGAGCGGCATCAGCAGGCTTGTACATCTGAAGGGGATTGACCTTAGGCCTGCCAGTATCACAAGGAGAACGAAGTTGCGAGTCCAGCCCTGTTCACCATCGCGTTCGCCGTCTTCTTGGGTCTTCCAGTAGCAGGACTTGTCTTCGCCTCTGATCATCATGAACACCGGTATGACCAGTAAGAAGCCCACAATGGCCAGCACTGAAAGTGAGTTCTGCCACGTGCCGACCAAAGCGAGCATGAAGACGCCCAGACCGGGAACTACCGCAGTACCAAGCAGTCCTCCCATAGCTTGAATCCCGGTGGCCTTCGCCCGGTCCTCTCTTGGAAAATGGTCGGCGAGTATTGGAAACGCGCAGGGGTGATAGCCAGCCGAGCTGATGCCGAGGAGAAGCTGACAGGTCAATAGATACAGGAATGTCGTGGCGAAAGACGTCAGATACACCACGACAGATGCGAACAACACCGTTGCAGAGATGAAGATCTCTCTCCAGCCCTTGTCGGCCAAGACTCCCACCAGAAGGTGGGTAATTGTCATTGTGAACACTGCTGCGCTCGTAGCAAGCCCTGCCTCGGTTAGGGACAGAGAGAGCTCGTCACGTATGAGAGGCAGGAAGGGCGACAGAACACCAGTGTACAAGTGGTGCATGAAGTGTGTGAGTGTGCAAGCTGTGAGAACGAAGTATGACGCGTGTGTGGCCTTCACGGGTGTGTAGTCCCTTCTCGATGTGTCTGGCGACCCTCACAGCGACCTGCCCTTAAACGAAGCTGATTGCGGCACCAGCAGCCGCAGAATGAATCTTGAGACAATCGTCTTGATACTCTGTCCAAGACCGCTTGGATGCGCTCGTGACACAATAGAACGAGAATGAGCACAAGTCTGCCTGTCAGTAGGTCAGTCGACTTGGTAGCTGACGACCGTGGGTGACCCCAAGGTCATCAGCAGTTCCGATTTCGACTCGGTTTTGGTACCTGATACAGGTCCGACTGTCCTTTTAACCTTCTGTCTCACCGCAATCAAGGCGAACTCAGACATAGAGAATCTATGACGTGGTCATATCCTTCCCAGGAGCCAAAGCACAATGTTCAGAGCAAGGTCGTCATCGTGGAGAGATTCGTAGTTCCCAGTGATGCCCCAGTTGTCAATGAAGAAGTTGGTACCGGTGACAACGATTCTTCCCCCTGAAACACCCTGAAGGCATGATAGGACTGGGGAACTACCGTATCTGGCCAACGTAACAGAGCCGACCGGCCCGCTAAGTGAGGCCCCATTGTAGTCAAAGTCGCTCACATCTTGTGTGATTGGATGGGACACTATGTTGTCAATCAGATAATAGTCTCCTAGGTAAGGGATGTGATTGAAGTGATACTCGAATCCGGTCCATGACAGAAAGTTGTTGAGCGAAGCAAGGTCCACTGAGCTGTTGGCAAGAGCTGTCACAAACAGTGAGCCTCCACTGTCATAGTAGTTCTGATACGCGCTCGTCTGCTGCGGAGTGAATGGAATAGAGAACTCAGTGAGGTGATATGGGTCGGTCTCGTTGAGAGCCCACGAGCAAGGGTCGAGAAGAATGACCGCATAAAACTGCGAGAGAAGAGATGCAGTGATGGCATCTGGATCTCTCAGTTCAGTGACAGAGAAGCCCTGCTGTGTCAGTAGCTTGTAGTACTCCCTGAACTGACCATAGACTGTGTCGATGCTCCACAGAGTGTGGCTGATATCAAACGCAATCCTTGCGTTTGCACTCGAGACCTGAAAGTCCACCTCGAGTAGTCCCACTGTCGTTATGCCCTCGGTGAATGTGATGTCCGCGGAGTACTGACTCGCGCCTGAGTGGGGCACAGTGACTGTGAGTTCAACAGAGCCTGTCTGGTTCACTGTCACTGAAGATGGAATGCTGAAGACAGTGGGCGTAGCCGATGCGACCGAAATACCAATGGTTGATACTCCCGAGTCCACAATGTCCACAACAAAGCTGTATGTGTCATCGTAGAAGAGCCGTTCAAAGTTAAGAGGAAGCTTCAGTGGACGAACGTAGGTGAGACTACCAACTTGCCCGGTCTTGGGAAGGGCCGCTACGAGGTCGATTGCACCCTGAGTGTTTATTCTGCCAGCCCCAACGACGTACTCTGGATAGTTCATGGCCGTCGCCGACTTCATCAGGGCGGCCATCACAAGACCAGGCGTGTAGGTTATGTTGTTCGCCTGGCAGTAGGCTATGATGTCTGCCACCGCTGCCGCTGCTCTGGGTGATGCGAAGCTGGTCCCGTAGTATTTCGAACTCCCCACCACGACGTATCCGAGAGTGGAGATGTCCGGCTTAATCGACCTCCAATATGTCGGACCTGTGCTTGTGTATCCTGCCGGAAGCCCCACTTCATCCAACGCTCCCACCGACAATGCGTGCTTGAACACACTGGGCGATGCAATGCTGCTGCCGGCCACTCCATCCTCTCCTTCGTTTCCAGCTGCGCACACAACCACGACTCCCTGTGAGAAGGCATACTTCACTGCGTCCTCTAGTGGGTCACCGACGCCCGGCGAGGAGCCCAGACTCAGATTGATCACGCTGCAGTTCACTGCGACTGCCCAGTATATGGCCGCGATTATCGCAGGCGTGAGTGCGACTCCTGTTGAGTCTGTGACTTTAGCACTGACGACAACTGCATTCACACTACTGGTGACCAGCGCGGTGGCAACGAGCGTGCCATGCCCAAGCCCCTCTGGACGGGAATCGGTAGTGGTCGGGTCATCTGACTTGTAGCCGTATTGAGTCTGAATGAAGCTCGCTGCCGCAACTATCTTCCCCTCCAGCGCAGAGGTCGAGTCGACTCCGGAGTCTATGACTGCCACTCGGACCTCCCCAATGGGCACCGGGGTGAAGACGCCATCCATTTGGAACAGCACTATGATGCCGGTGCCCAAGACCAGCATGAATACGACCAGAAGCGCCACTCCCTTCATGGGACTCTTACTCGTTGGCTGTGTGTAGCTCATCCCCGGTTCCCAGTAGTTGTACATGTCTTTCACCTGAATACTTGTGGTGCGTTCGCCAAGTCACATGAATCTGTCGGACTCGGCCGTGTAGCTGACGTGTTGTAGGAGGCTCCGCATAAGTTCATTTATCTGTAGTGTCTCACAGCACGATAGCCGTCCGAGGTATCCACTTTGCAGAAGCAAGAAGCCATCACTACAAGTCTGGTGGACGAACTCGAATTTCACGCAATGCCTCCTGACGAGGTGTTGAGGGTTCTTGCAGTAGACTCGTCCCAGGGTCTTTCTGAATCCCAAGTCGCCGAGAGGCTAGCCGAGTTTGGCCCCAACATGATTCCAAAGGCCAAGGGCAGCTTCTGGAAAGTGTATCTTGCCCCGATATTGAACTGGTTGATTACCATCTATCTCGTGAGCTCTGTATCGCTTCTAGTCATTGCATGGCTGTTTCCCGGTCCTGAGAACGAGATAAGTCAGGCTACACTCTGGCTGGCAGTGGTGGCCGTCAACTGCATCGTTGCCATCTTCCAGCAGTACCGTGCTCAGAAGAAGCTTGAAGCGCTTGAACGCCTGTCTGCTGGCGACGCCCGGGTGATAAGGTCTGGAATGGAGATGGAGGTAGACCCATCTGAGATTGTGCCGGGCGACATCATCAAGCTGGAGCAGGGCGACCGGATTCCTTCAGATGCACGCATAGTGGCATGTAACAATCTGAGTACCAATGAGGCGTCTCTGACCGGAGAGAGTGTACCCGTAGCGAAAGATGCCGAGTACGTGGGTGTACGGGATTCGCCACTCACAGATCGGATTAACATGGTCTTTCTCGGGACTTATGTTGCAACCGGGACAGCACGTGTGGTTGTTACGAAGACTGGCGCGAAGACAGAGATAGGCAAGATTCAAGGCGAACTCGAGTCTCTGAACACAGGCGACATCCCTCTCAGGAAGAAGGTCAATCTTCTTGCAAAGTACTTGGGAATCGCCGCCGTCCTGTTGATGCTGTTCTCGGTCGCATGGACGGTGTTCATATTTCCCCTCCTGACAGGGACTCCCTTCAACTTTGACGTTCAGGCCATCGCCAGTCAGCTGAGCAATGGCATAACTCGCGCAATGACGATAATGCCAATCAACATCCCGCTGTTGACAACAATCGTGCTGCTCACGGGCGTACTTGCCATGGCCAAGAAGGGCGTGATAATCCGGGACCTGTCTGCCGTGGAGAGCCTCGGGCGAGTGAGTGTCATTTGCAGCGACAAGACTGGCACTCTGACTCGGAATCAGATGACTGTGAAGTATGTCTGGGACACTACTAGCCTGTATCGCGTCAGTGGGGACGGCTATGAGCCCTCTGGTTCGTTCTTTAGACTACCCGTGTCTAAAGTGCCAGCGCATGTGAACTCCCCTGATGAGACTGAACTCAAGGAGATACCTCCGGGTACTGGCCTGTACCACCTGCTAGTATGCGGTCTGATTGATAATGACTCGGAGATAACACGAGTGGACATTCCGGGCCAGGGTGTCGTCTGGAACCCAATAGGCGACCCCACTGATGCGTCACTGCTTGCACTCTTCAGAAAGAGCAGAATTGATGAGAAGGCGGTCCGCGCTGCCAACAGTGTTGTCATGGAGTTCACATTCGAGTCTGAACTGAAGAGAATGACCAAGGTCGTGCATGATGGGACGAAGCACAGGGCGTACGTCAAGGGGGCCACTGAAGTCGTACTTCAGAGGTGTTCCGCAGTCATCAAGGACGGTCGGACTGCGGCATTGTCCAAGGAAGTGGCGGCGCAGATACAGGACTTGGTCAGTGGTTTTGCAGAGAAGGGCTATCGAGTGATATCTCTTGCCCATCGTGACATAGCGGGTGTCGCATCAACTCTCAACAGGGACCAGGTGGAACGTGACCTTGTCTACCTCGGGTTTGTCTGTATCGTGGACCCACCGCGTGACGGTGTGCGAGAGGCTGTACAGGCATGTCACAGTGCAGGTATCAATGTGGTGATGATCACCGGTGATGCAGCAGCAACTGCAAGGACCATTGCCATGGACCTCCGGATAGCAAACGAGTCCTCGCTTGTTGCAGAAGGCCCCGAGATTGCTACTCTGTCTGATGAGGACTTTGCTCGTGTCAACGTCTTTGCCCGTGTCAATCCGGAACACAAACAGATCATAGTTGAGAGGTACCAAGAACAGAACAAGGTTGTAGCCATGACAGGGGATGGTGTCAACGACTCGCTAGCCCTAGCGATGAGTGACGCCGGGATTGCAATGGGGATAACCGGAACTGACGTCGCGAAGGAGGCGGCAGACCTCGTCATCACTGACGACAGCTTTGCTTCGATAGTGGCAGGCGTCCATCAGGGCCGTGGACTGTTCAACAAGATTAGGATGATGATCTACTTCTACATAGCCATCAATCTCAGTGAGAGCATCGTCTTCTTTGGAGGACTGCTGTTCCTCGGCACGACGGACATGTTCTTTGGTGGCTGGCAGAATCTGTATCTGGTTGTCACCACACACTCGTTTCCCGGCCTTGCTCTAGTGTTTGACAAGGTCTCCCCACGAGCCATGGAGGAGAAGCCACGTGACAGTGAAGCCATAATCACACGACCACTCAGCAAAGTCCTTGCACTCAACGTCGTACTCATGGCACTAGGCGCTGGGCTTGCATACTGGTTGACTCTCACTGGCGCATATGGCCTCGTTCAGATGTATCCGGAGAATCTCTCGTGGCCCATCAATGGGGTGGTGAGTGTCGCACACAAGGCGACGATAATGATGTTTACAGTCCTGCTGATAGTCGAGAGTACCCTTGTGCTCATCATTCGCAGAATCAACTTGCCGCTCTCGCAGGGCATCAGGGAACCGGGCAAGATTCTATTCGCGGTACTGCTGGGACTGATCTACTTGGCCCACCTGCTACTGATGTACGTGCCCGTCGTTCAGGAACTGCTGGGTCAGTATGGTCTTCTGTTCTACTTTGTGCCGCTCACTTGGTATGACTGGGTCATATGCGTGGTCCTGTCCCTGCCTGCCATTGTCGGAATGGAGGCCTACAAGAGACACCTGCGAAGACGAGGGGTCACACTCTAGGTCTAACGATGCTGTTCCAGTACATTGGTACGCAAGACGTGTCACAGCCCGAACCGAGGCGTCAATGAGACATGTAAACTGGCTTCGATTCAAGTGCGGGTACATTCATGATTGATGGAAGAGCTACCTAAATAACTGAAGCCTGCTTGAATTGGATGGAGAGAAGTTCGTTGCCCAGAATGACAACTCAAAAGATTCGTCAGATGAAAGGTAAGAAGAAGGTGGTCATGCTCACCGCCTATGATGCACCCACCGCTCAGATACTCAGTGCATGTGGGATCGACATACTCCTTGTGGGCGACTCGGTTGGCAACGCGCTTCTCGGGTATGAGAGCACAATCCCTGTCACTCTAGACGACATAGTGCATCACTGCGCCGCTGTGGCGAGGGGTAGACCTGACAGCCTAATTGTCGGCGATATGCCATTCATGTCTTACAAGGTCAGCGTGGAACAGGCGCTGACGAACTCAGCCATCTTACTCCAGAAAGGCGGCGCTGAAGCAGTGAAGTTCGAGGGCGGAACCAGTATCGTGCCCAAGGTGAAGGCCGTAGTTGAAGCGGGCATTCCAGTCATGGGTCACATAGGCCTGACTCCGCAGTCGATCTTTGAGCTAGGTGGTTATCGCGTGCAGGGTCGGACGAGGGAACGAGCTGAGAGGCTCGTGCAACACGCAAGGGATTTGGAAGAAGCCGGAGTCTTTGCAATCGTGATTGAACTGGTCCCCCATGAGACTGCCAGAATGATCACCGAGGCAGTTAGCGTGCCTACTATTGGTATCGGGGCAGGTCCGCACTGCGACGGGCAAGTGCTTGTCCTGTGGGACATGCTGGGACTGTTTGAGGGCTTCAAACCAAAGTTCGTGAAGCGATATGCGAATGTGCGCCATGTCATTAGTGAGGCTGTGACAAAGTACATCGAGGAGGTTCGGGCAGGACTGTTTCCCGACGCCGAACACAGCTTCGAGATGTCAGAAGAAGAGTCTGGTCGTCTTTACGGACGCGTGAAACCCCCCGACTGAGAGACCGTCATGGCTCACTTCTGATTATTGGCCACCTTGTTCAGCGCATCGATGAGCGCATCCACGTCTATCCCGTGTGCTTTTGCGCCCTGCTCGATGTTTTCGAACCTTGCAGCCATGCAACCGAGACAGTGCAACCCAAACTCGATGAACGTCTCTGTGGTCTTAGGCCATCTCATTACTACTTCCTGAATCGACATTTCCTTGGTTATCGTCTGAGACACTGTTCACACCTTCTTGGACCATGCTCATTAACTATGATGAAGTCACATTGTGCTCTAATATAGTTTGCTCTTTGTACGAGCATCATCACGAGAGGCCATGAGCGAACGCCCAGCCTATTTCAGGATCATGTGGTGCAGTCCCATTTCGTTCAGGACCTGTGGGAATATGTCGAAGAGTGGCTTTATCTTGGACAGGAGGCCAAGTGCCTTTGCTATCGAGCCCTCCATCTTGACCTCTCCCTTCGCCATGGCTATCGTTGTGTTCAGTTTACCCTGCCAGAACTTGTTTGTAGTCTCTGATGTACTCCACACCTTGATTTCGGGCTCGACATTAGAGTCAAAGCTGAGAGTACCAGTCTTGCCGTCAGGACCGGGGTCTCTGAAGTTGATTGTGACGTGGATCTCTGGACGGTCAATGTCGAATCTCACGACCACCTTTGAGGCAGTGAGCTTCTCCATGACAGCGGTCTCCTGGACTGCTCTTGCCCAGAACCTGTTGAACACTTCTCGCAGTTGTTCTGTGCTATCGAAGAACGGCATTATGTCGCACCACTCTCAAAGACACACGACGACACGATAGAAACCTTTCGGGATGCGATGGATAAGGAACTCGCATATGCCGTTTCAATTCCCAAGGAGTGATGTCGTGTGTCTCTGGGTTCTCAGTGTGAGTGACGTAGTCGGTGCACTCCAACATCTGCAGTTGACCGCACACTCACCGTTTTCGCAACGGCGAGGTCTCTCAACTTCACAGAGCTCCGATGGATGCATGTCAGTCAGTGATACGCGTGCACCACTGCGTCACGCTCTTTATTAGGCACCTTTGAGGTACCATCTCGGTCACCTTGCCACCTCGAATGAGCGAGAAGAGTAAGATACTCTTTGGGTTTCTGCTTGGGACGGCTCTGTCTTGTGCAGAGCTGGTATTTGGTGCCTTCACAATACTGACAATGGGTCGTGCAGCATTCTTCGCGGTCATGCTACTCACCGGTGTGGCCGCAGGGAGTATCAAGAATGGCCTACTCAGCGGAGCAATGGTCCTTGCAGCCATGATTCCAGTTGGACTACTAATCTGGCCGTTCATGCCTCATCTCGGTGAGCCAGTCGATTTGGGCACAATAGTCGTGTTGATTATGATAGCGATGGTCGGCGGGCCCGCTTGGAAGATTCAGGAGTACTTCGAAGGCGAGCCCCCCGCAGCAGTGTGTTGCGTTGGTCTTATCTTCCTCAGCTTGGCCATCACGCTCGCTCCCCTGTTGTACTTGGGAGGTCTTGTGCCTGCGGCGATTGGGGGCGCCCTCGGACGCGTCATCTGGGATCGTCTTCTTCGGACAAGCCCTGCGGCTCCACCTTCTGACAGCCATGGTCCCCCAGAACCAGATGCCTCAGCGTAAGAGCGCACCGACGAGTGTGTCCCGAATCAGCCGCTTCACCCAGTGTGCCGGTTCATGAACGAGTCATTGGCGGTCTCGTCACCGACTCAGGACCGACTGACTGGCTGACCGATTGACTGACCGTCTTCTCATGTCCACAGTCGAAAGAGCAAGGTGTGACGCAATGGTTTCTCCTGAGAGTCCCGGCGCAACCTGCGCAACAGAGGGATGACGGCCGAAGCTGTTAAGTACCAGCCAGTGAACCGCCCGCTCGCTACTGGCTGCCAAGGGCGGCAGTTGAGAAGGATGAATGATAATACATGACTCGAAGAGTGTGTATCGCAGGCGGTGCCGTAACCCCCTTCGACTATCCAATGCACCTCGAACCCGAGTCCATGGTTGCGAACTGTATTGTGGAGACTCAACAGGACATACCTGACTTCCACTTGCGGGACCTGCAATTCATGGTCTACTCGCATTTCAGTGTGCACTTCGGCAAGCAGCTCTGCCCGGAGTGGATTGTGCACGACCATCTGGGTCTTGTGGGGTTGCCGCACATACGTATCGAGAATGGAGGAAACACGGGCGGTTCAGCGCTCTATGGAGCGTTTCTGGCCGTCAAGTCTGGTCTATTCGATGTAGTTGGCGTTGCTGGCTGGGAAACAATGGACAATGTCACTCAGTCGCAAGGCTCCGAGTTCATAGCTCTTGCTTCCGATACGCGGTACGAGGCTCTCGCCGGCGGTATCTATCCGATATACTACGCTGCCATGGCGTACAAGTTCATGAAGGAACACGGCCTCACTGAGGAGGACTTTGCTCTGGCGGCTCTGAAGAACCGAAACAATGCCGCAGACAATGAAAAGACACAGTGGTATCGCGGAGAGTATCAGCAGTACAAGAGGGATCTCACAGTTGATGACATCCTGAAGAGCCGACTCATAAGCTACCCCCTCAAGCGCTACGACTGTTGTCTCATGAGCCGAGGCGCTGCATTCTGCCTTGTGACCTCTGAGGAGTGGGCCAAGAAGAATGCGGATGGCAAGTATGTTGTCATTGATGGTGCAGGTCTGAGCAGCTGCACGATTCGAGCTGGTGACCGACTGGCGTTTCCTGCGTGGACGGAGATGTATGGCAAGGGATACCCTGACATGACAGAGTTCGCTGCATGCAGGAGGTCCGGTGAGGTTGCCTATGACATGGCTGGAATTGAGTACAAGAGGGCGGTCAAGGAGGTTGATGTGGCTGAGATTCACGATGCATTCAGCAGTTCGGAGACTCAGATCTATAAGGCGCTGCACTGGTGCGACAAGGACAGCATCCGACAGTTTGTGCGCGAGAAGCGTACCTTCATGGAGGGCGAACTGCCAGTCAACCCCGGAGGCGGTCTCATGGGCTACGGTCATCCTGTTGGTGCCACCGGTATCATGTCCGCGGTCGAGTGCTACTACCAACTCACTGATATGATCCCGAAGAAGCACAGGAGCTCAAAGACCTATGTGCGTGATGCTGATGTCGGTCTTGTCAACAGCCATGCTGGGACCGGTACTAGTATCTCTAACTTCATTCTGAGGAGGCCTTAGAAGTGACAGGAGACAAGCGACTACACAGAATCCCAGACAAAGTGGAGTATGACCAGCGTCACTCCGATGACTTCAGAGGCGACGTCAAGGAGGTCGGCTTCCACTTCTGCGGCTACGACTATGACACGGCTGAAGAGCAACTGAAGATCTATCTGCACTACGACCAGCTGTACTACTGGAAGCTGGCAGAGCTCTCAAAGATGGGCAAGGGCTTCCTGGACGGCCAGCTCTGGGGCACCAAGTGTCCCAAGTGCGGAGACAAGTTCTTCCCACCGAGAGTGAACTGCTGGAACCTTGACTGCAATCTGGAGAAGACGGAGTGGGTTCAACTTGCACAGAAGGGAGTCGTGCACACCTTCACCATCGCCGGGTGGAGTGGAAAGTCGTCCCTCAAGCGGCTGCCCTTTGTGCTCGCCTATGTGATCGTTGACGGATGCAAGACCGCAGTAGCAAACGAGCTCCGCGGCCTAAAGCCTTGGGATGCGGAGTTTGGCATGCCGGTCAAAGTCGTGTGGGCTCCGAAAAAGGAGCGTCGTGCGGCAATTACTGACTTCCACTTTGAACCTGCTGACGGCTGGAAACCCGGACCGATGAATCCCGAGAAGGAACGCATGAAGGAGCTCTGCGAGCCTGTATACGAATGGGTCAAGTCCATGCAGTAACACCATGAATTGAGTGGGCGAGGCAGATACCGAGCCCACACTCATTTCTTTCCTCCGTACTAACAGAACTCTGTAGCTTAGACTCCACTCTGGGCTATTCCACTGACCATCCGTTCTAGTTGTAGCCGTCTGGTGAATGTGTTGCGGTTGTGGTGGAGGATGATCACGCGTTCACTAGTGGATGGCGCGGATGGGAGAGTCCCAACGG
>JACAEL010000083.1 GCA_013388835.1 Candidatus Thorarchaeota archaeon
CGGTGTCGTTTGCCACTACTATGGGCGGGACTGCAACACTCCACTGTTCAGTGGACCTGTTGATGTCATTTCAGGTTGTCGAGCTGCGTATTGATACACCTGTGGACGATGGCATGACGCAGGCCCAGTCACAGCAGTACTCTTCAAAGGTACTCCACTCGCTTCAAGAGGAGTCGACAGGTTCGGGCTGGGCTCAGTTCATCCAAGGCCTGACCTTCTTTGTGCTGACAGTGTTCGCCGCCATCAGCTTCTTGATGAGCTTGCCAGTCAGTACTGCAACGATGTATGGTCTCTTCGCAGCACTCATAGTCACATGGGGCGCATGGGTCGATGTGCTCTTACTTGGACTGTATGCTCAGGTGATAAGCTGGGAGTTCGTATTGGGTCTTCTGAGCTACTGGCTCGAAATCGTAACAGGCGTCTGCATCGAAACGACCGCCATGCTTGTTCTGGCAGCTGGCATCTGCAGAATGTTTATCTCCGAGAAGTGGGGTGAATTCAAGGCTGCCGTCAAGTGGGCAGTCATCTCGATTGCATTGAATCTCGTATTAGCTCTGGCAACTTTCTATCTCTTCGTCTTTATATATGAGCGGTCCGTGGACCAGTTCAGGAGGCAGCAGTGAGTGAGCATTACTTTCGACGTTCTCGTGTTCGGGAGCATAATCCTCATCCTTGTGGCATTCTTCTCGGGGCCAGTCGTGTTCATCTGGAGAGCGCATCATGAGCCTAACAACCGGCTCATCCGCTTCTTCTTCGGTTCCGGAAGAAGGGCTATCATTACAGTTGCAGTGATGTACCATGCGGCCTTCCTCTGGCCCGCTCTTCTACTACTACCATTGTCATTGTCCGATTTCTGGCTTGCCTGTCTCTTGGCCGGCCAATTCCCCGCGTTCCTCACTATTTGGTATGCGGTGATGTACATCCCGTTCAGAATCGGACCCTTCTCCTTTGCTATGCGGGACGTGTCAGTCATGATGTGGCTCGAGAGACTCCACAAGAGAGGCAAGTTGGACGACGACTCGCTCAGAAGGGGCCTAAGGGTAATCCTTGGAAGCGCACAGAGAGGCAACACAAGGTCTCGTCGAGTTCTCGAGGATACCAGGTCCCGGACAGACGAGTTTGGTGAGAGAGTGAACAGCATCCTGACACTCCTTGAGGAATGAGCGTGACTTGACCCGTCGGTTACCCAGTCTGTGATGAGGTCCGTGCAGGGTTTCAGTTCTGGGATGCCAGCAGGTCATAGAGTACGTGGTCATTCTCGGCTACAGGTATCAGTCCTACTCGCTGGTAGACATGAGGGTGCAGGACATCAACGTCGTCGCTGACCTCAACAGGAACGACCCGAACAGTCCCAACCCGACGGAGCCGGTGCGAAGTGATGGGACTCCTTCTGGCCAAGGGGATAATGCAGGGGGAACACAGGGTGTGGACACATATCTGGTCGAGGCTCTGCAATTCATGTACAGCCAATGGATATTGATTTCGTTCTGGCCTGCGCTCAACTACGTGGTCCCCGGACTCGATGGGAACCTCCGCCCGAGTACTTCAGCTCCTGCCCTGATTTCGTTTGCGGTTGATCTCTTGTCGGCAATCACTGTGTTCTCTATGTCCATCGTGGACTTTGCCTTTTCATTGGCTCAGATTGATGCGGGTACTCTCATTGGATGGATTGCCGTCGAACTCGCGAAGGACTTCTTCGTGGTTGCGACATTCACATCTCTCTATATAGGCGCCTACGCTGCGTTCCGTGCGGCGGATGGATTCAGAATCGCTCAGGCATATCCTGCAATGGCGGCGGCAATACTCGCCGGAGGGGCTCTGTTCGCGGCGGCCTTGGCCTTGGTCGAGGGGTTCAACATGGTCGGAGCGATAGCCGGTATGGAGAATTTCTGGAGCATGATGTTCTTCCTGGTGCTCTTCCTCTCCTGTCTGAGTTCAGCTCTGAAAGGTCTGCCCGGCAATCCCGTGATAAATGCGCTGATTGCCAAGGGTGACAACCTTGTGTACTGGATTTGCATGAAACTGTCCATCGACCTTTTGTCCATAACAGACTGGAATCCCGTGATTAGCTGTATTACCGGCGTGTTCCTTCTCCTGACATGCGTATTCTTCTGGTTCCGATTCCTACGATGGTGCCCTGTCCACGCAGATGTGATGTGGTGCTTCGTCACACACTCAACACCATCCTCATGAATGAACCGTTTCGCCATAGGTCCTTCCTTCCTGAGTGCGCCGTCCTTCGTCGGTCAGACCGCTAGGACATCCCATGGGTCAACGTTCACGCCCCCTGCAGACACCTCCAATCACGCCCTCTCCGCCTTGACCTTTGACTCATCGATGGCCACCCGCCGCCCTCCGACAGACGCTGCCTGCCTACTCACAGTGAAGAGTCGATACGCTCTTGATGGGGACCCACTTTCTGATTGATGACCTCATGGCTCCTTCGTCCCTCTGGGAAGAATCATGTGTGCTCGTGTACCTCAACGATGGTCTAGGGTGGCAGAGCATGAGTCTTGTAGCACAGGTCTCGTCATCGACTGGTCCTACGTCGCCTGAACACACCACTGCCGCTCAGGGCATTCAGTAGTGCTCCTATCATGTTCTCCTGGGGGACAGTAAAGTGTCCTCTTCCCTTCGGCCATCCTCAATTTGACATCCACCTGACTCTGCGCAATGTTGATTATTGTCCCGAACCCACTTGCGACTAATGCAGCCCTGTGAACGGGACCTCTCCTCCGGCCTCAGAGACTACTATGATGCACTGGCCCCTGTCTACGACATCAAGTACACACATCCCAGCATACAGCATATGCGTCGTGTCGAGTGGATGGCGGTCTCACGCTTCCTTCGCCCCGGAATGAGAACGGCCCTAGACTTGGGATGCGGCACCGGGCTGTACACTTGCAGGATTGCGCTTCAAGGGCTTTATGTGACAGGCGTGGACATCTCTTCAGAGATGCTCGTTCGTGCCCGAAGGCGAGCCGAGGAGCAGGGCGTTGCTGGGAGGGCTCAGTTCGTCGCAGCCAACCTTGAGGAGTTCGAGCAGGACGAGGACTTTGACCTTATAGTGTCCATGTTCGGCCCCCTAAGTCACGTCCGGGACCTCACCGCAGCCCTACGAAGGGTCAGGAAC
>JACAEL010000084.1 GCA_013388835.1 Candidatus Thorarchaeota archaeon
GGTTAATACCATCCGAGAAGGACCCGTAGCGCCCTCTCAACCTGTCCGGAAGTGATGCGGCCTGATCAAGCGTGATTTGAACCATTGAGGGACCAAAGACTCTGGGAACCTTCGCTTGGCCAGGCTCAACTCGACCCACTGTCTGATAGACGCCATCTCTCATTGTCAGGATGTGGTCCCGAACGAACAGGTCGAGTATTCTCAGCAGGAACTCCATGTCAGTGTACCCAAAGTGATCGCACATGTCTTGGGAACTTCTCGGCTGGGCGAGGAAGTCGAACCAGCCCTCCTTCAGCAATGAGTTGATAGCGTTTGTCCTGCAAAAGTTCCGAATCTCATCCTTCAAGCCCATGACATTTCGTCCCAGTTTCAGGAGTTCGGCCCATGCTCCAATCCTAGTCATATGTGGAACACTCCATCCTCCCTACTACTCTAGGATGCGACGTCTATTGACGAAGTCGACCAGCTCATACACTTGCCTGTAGTCTCTCCAGTGTTCTCCGTCCAAGATGTCCATCAGTGTCGCATAGCCACGCAGAAGAGGGCCAAGAACCTCCTTTGCAATTGGTATTCTCTGTGCCGTCCGCTCCACGATGTCCGGGATTCGGTCCTGAAAGGGGGTCCTCAGAGTTGAGAACAGCAGGTCTGACGAGAGCATTCTGCTGAGCACAGTCACTGGCGGGTTCTTGTCCTCGGTTGCTATCTTCATCACCAGAGCGAGTACTCTTCTACGAGGAACAGTGTCATCGTTGTCCACATCCACAATCAGACTGGAGATTGATGTTACGGACTTCACGTAAGAGTCGTCGCTCGAGCTGATACACAGAATCCGGTTCTTCGACTGCCAGAGTGTGATGTCCATGTCTGCAACGCGGACCTGCATCTGCTTCGGTGGCGACTGGTACACGGTTTCCGCCTCCTGAACCTTGTCCAGTATTGTGCCCGCAAGGGCAATCACGTTTACAGCGGCAGGACAGACCACATCCACCACCCAGTGACCGGTTCGGCCGATGAGTAGGCAGAGTTTGATTGGTCCGACCGACTCCGGACGTGGCTCGTCTTCGTGCATGATCCAGTAGCCAAGCCCCTGTTCGGGCTGCGCGGAGACGAGTGACTCCGTGTAGGCATCCCTGTGCCCCCGGAATAGACCCGCCTGGTCCACCACAACCGCATTATGATGGCGCTCCGTACCGACGACATGCGACACCCTGTAGGTGGTCAGTTGCATTCCGAAGAAGTCTTCATGCTGTGTCTTCGAAGTGTATGTCGTCGCATCTTCCGGGTCGAATCTCAGGCTCTCACCACACACTTTGCATGGAAACTCTGTCATACGTTGCATTGTCGACAACTACCTTGACCTCCTTTCTCTCATATGCTGACATTCAGCACAAGCCACGATGACAACTCTTGAAGCCCTGCACCGGTCTTGCAGCTTATCTCGAAGTACTGTTCGATCTTCGGTTCTGACTTCAGAAGAGCTTCAACAAGACCCCGGTCCATCTCGCGTTTCAGGTCGCACTTGTTCATCAGTAGCACGAACCTGAGTGGTTTGGTGGAACCCTCCGCATGGCTATTCTTGACAGTCTGAATCCAGTTCTGAAGCTCCAGTAGGGACTGCAGATTGTCGGCCGAGAACACCAGCAACACAAGGTCGATGTTTCGGGTGGCAATATTGCCCAGGTCGCGCAGTGCGTGAATTGGCAGTCCGAGCTGGCCCGCCACGTCAACCATCAAGTAGGTGTCCTGCGACTCCGAAGCACCCAACTCCTTGGCCTGAATGGTCTCTAGGTTCAGGAAGGGAGTCCTGCGATATGGCAGTACCGCCTCCGCTGAGTCTAGCGGTCGCCCCTCCTTCAACACCCTGACCAAAGAGGTCTTCCCCACTGCACCGGTACCTGCGATCAGAATCTTGGCAGTCCTTGACCTATCTCGTGTGTGCGTGCTTGCCATTGCTGGTCGGTCCCTTTTGAAAGTGTCTGAGTCTGTGAGGTAGCTCATCGCAGTCCCTCTGTGCCACTTCTAATCAGCATCGTGGCGCTGAACATATGTGATGTTTCTATCCAATAGAGTATATTAGGAGCATGGGCTTCGCATGTCGAGTACCATGCCACCTCTAGGGCCTCTGCAGCCTGTTTTCTGAGGGGCAAGGATGTGAAGAGTGGGAGGCAAGATCATCTTCAACATACGGGACTCTATGACTCAACATGTGCTTAACAAACGGACTCCTCGGAAGCCAATGTTGTGGTGGTCACGGTTGGGCGCCCACTTGGGATTCGAACCATCCCAACCATCCGCTATTGGATGGACTGAGTCAAGCACGGAATCCTCTTGACGCCCAAGCAATAGCCTTGAACTCGCCTGTGAGGCCGCTCAGAGTCTTAGACCACCGGGACTCATGATGACTGCATGCGGCGGCATGGACGACGTCACACAGAGCAAGTCTTGGACTCCTCGATATGTAAGCAGCAGGAGTCGCAGCCGTTCACCGTGTCTCAGCCGTACTTCTTGTGCGAGTGACACCTTCCTTGTTGTAGACGACGGGATACGATGCCCAGACGAGAAGGTGTCTGAGGAACTCCAAGTCAGTCACTTTTCTGCCAACTCTCTTCTGGTGCTTCATCTTCTCCTCCTCCCACATCAGAACGTCATGGGGAGTGAGACCCTTGAACAGCTTGTTCTTGACGGTAGGGCTCTGTTCTGTCAAGTCCGCTAGCACTCCATGAATCGGAGGCAATGGACTCCCTCTTTCCCTATAGAGCTGGGTATTACACACCTGACTCGCATTCAGGTGGCTCTACTCTTCACCCTCGCGCCTCGTCTCGCTTGGAACGAAGGTGGCAATGCTCTCCGGCTTGGAAGCGTGATACAGCCCAGTATAGCCGGTTCTCCTGAATCTGGTCACGGCGGTCCAGGTGGCGGACTTGTCCTTGATTGGGCTGAGCTTCTTCACTTTGAACATGATAATCGCAGCAATGTCAATTACCACGATGTTCATGACTAAGAGCATGAGAGAGCCAATACCGAAGATTGCGAAGTTGCCAACACCGGTCATCAGGGCAAGCATGAGCAGCATACCAACATTGACCGCGGGTGGCATGAGCGATGCGGAGATGGCAACACCGACAAGAGAAGACATGTCTCCGCGCGTAATGGAAACGGCCACTGCGGCTCCAGAGAACAGGGCCACGCCAACGTCCAGAGCGACGAAACCATTCCTACGAGTGATCTCCGTCACGTACTGTCCTGCGAGTGATGCATCTATGTCGACTCGAATCCCGTTGACCATATCAGTAGCGAATACCGCGCACAAGAACCCAATCAGGGCACCCATGGCAAAGGACAGAGCAAGGGCGATTAACTCGTTGACAGTGCCCTTGAAACAGAGTGTGCGGTCAGACACGACGTAACCAAGTGCGACCGCAAGCATTGGGCCCATAAGAGGTGACAAGAGCATGGACGCGACTATCACAGTCCCGTTGTTCTGAAGGAGACCGATTCCTGCGATGACTGCCGCAAGCACAACGAAGGTGATGAAGTCGAAGCTCAGAGAAGAGCCGCTCTTGACACTCTCATATATCTCCTCAACTGCAAGCGCTGCCTCTCTCTGAATCTTGACATCCTTTTCCTCTTCAGACGCTCTTGGGAGCGATGCTCTCAAGTCCAACATGTCAATGAAACCAAACTCCACCCCCAGACCCCTGCTCTTCAACTTCTCAACAGTCTCGGTCATCGCATCATCAGGTATCCGGAACTGGAGCAAGTGCGCGTTGTCTGCGTTGAGCTTTGTGACATTCTTGATTCCCATGACATCGAGAATGAAGTCAAGAATGCTTTCGGTCTTCTCGTAAGGCACTGTTATCTGGACTTGCTTCACTACAACACCATCCCATCAGTGTCTGGAGAAGTGGCGGTGGCTTTCCATGCTAGATTCCGCACTTAAGCGTTTCTGGGTGCCAAACCTGCTCTGCGATGCGGCGCTCAGTATGAGTGTGCATCTCATTCTTGCCAGAACACTAAGCCTTTGTACTTGATACATGTCACAGTCAGCTGACCCAAATTGGATGTGATAGTGATTCTAGCGGCCTGGTGGGCGCTCTCGCTGACCGGAGCACTGGCGCCCGGTCCACTGTCAGCTGCAGTCATCATGCAGTCAAGTCAAGGCGGCCGACTCCAAGGGATCATGCCCATGGTTGGTCATTCGCTGGTGGAGCTTGGACTGGTTGGCGCTATTGTGGTAAGTGTGAGCACGATTGCCCTAGACACCTTGGCAATCTCAGCGATGCAGGGTTTCGGAGGCGTCGTCGTCATAGGATTTGGTCTTCTCGCGCTAAAGAGCTGGAAGAACGAGTCCTCTGAGGGACAGGCGACCGCCGAGAGACCTTCGGTCCACAAGTCCACTCTGGCAGCAGCAACCATCCAAGGTGCTCTTGTGAGCATCCTCTCCCCCTACTTTCTGCTCTGGTGGTTTGCAGTCGGTCTTGGCAGCATCTCCACACTGATAGCCGAGATTCAGGTCGGCGTCGGAACAGTGCTTGTGGCTGCATGCCTTGTATACCTCACACACATCTCAACTGACTTTATGTTTGGTGCATTCCTTACTCTGGGTGTTGATGCGACAAGACGGAGAGTGAGGAGGAGCAGAGTCAACTGGCTCAGCGTGGCCATAGGGACCTTTCAGATAGCACTCGGACTACTCTTTGTCTATGAAGCACTCACAGTGTAACACTTCTGACCCTGCATATCGCTCCCGCCCGCTGAGCATATGAGCGGGCCCGTCATTGGAGTAGGCTTTTGAGTTCATGGCGTCTCGTTTCATTCATGCCAAGGCTTCTACTGACGGGCTTCGAACCGTTTGACGGCTTCAAGACGAATCCGTCCGAAGAGCTGGTCAACAGGATGAACGGTCTCACAGTGGGTGACTGGACCATAGAGGGACATGTGTTTCCTCTCGACTACGCTCTGATCGGAGAGGAACTCGACTCGCTCTTCAAGAACGGTGACTACAAAGTCATAATCTGCACGGGACAGGCAGAGAGAGGCTCCATCAGCGTGGAGAGAGTTGCGCTCAATGCCGTGAGCACGACAAGAAAGGACAACGCGGGCAATGCGCCGACCTCCGATGTGATTGACCCGACTGGCCCGGTGGGATACTTCACGAGTCTAGAACCAACCCCCATCGTGTCGCGACTTAGAAAGGAGGGGATCCCCGCGTTCGTCAGCTATCACGCTGGAACATATGGATGCAACTTCCTGATCTACTCGGTCATGAGGCGGATTGTCACGGCTGGCTTGAACACACGGGCCACTTTCATTCATGTCCCACCTCTGCCGTGCCAAGCCCTTGAGAAGGAGAACATGGGCCTGCCGACGCTTCCTCTCGACACCATTGTCCACGCAATCACACTGATAGTTGGTCTATTGTGAGTCAGTGTCTTGGAACACGACTCTTTCAATCGGAGAGACGCGGACAGGTAACCGCGCCCCAGTACCAGCTCCATCTGACGGACCGCATCGTGTAAGGTCTGGCTACGCGGATAATCTGCACTTGACAGTCTGGCAGACTGTGCGCCCAGTATCCTCGCTCACCGGTGAAACAGGTCAGGAAAGACAGACATCACGACTTGTGCGGCAATCGCGCTTCCAATGGTCGCCGCTGTTCGCTCGAAGAGCATCAGGGGGAATATGGCCATGCCGAATGCCTCAGGTGGTAGTCCAAGTATGTAGACTGCACCCATCGTCATCATGGAGAAGTCAGTGATCGTGCCTATCAGTGCGAGTGGGAGCACTCTCAGCAAAGCTCTCACTCTTGAAACCCCGGTCAAGGAGCGCGACTCGATGGTCTGCAGGGCAGCTGCAGCGACCGCCGCAAGAGCGTAGGGGGCCATGAACCACCATGCGGTGTAGTTGGGTATGAGATACAGGACGATGACGATGACGAGATAGAACGCAGTAGTCAGCGGTCCTGGAAGGCTCATGCGACCGACCCGGGTGTGTCGATGAAGGACCAGGCCTGTAAAGAACCCGCTGACGGCTGGTCCCAGCATGATTGTCGGCACGAGGAGGTAGAGCGGAGATACGAAGGCCGCCAGGAGTCCGCCAATCAGACCAAACAACCCACCTCGTACTGGCCCGAGCAGGACTCCAAATAGGGGCGCGACAAAGATAGCCAATGTCAGACTCGGACCGGGCCCTCCCGACCCGATGAACGGTGTGAATGGCACGAACGCGCACACGACGTAGAGTGCTGACAGCATCGCTCCCACTGCGAGCATCTTGGACTCTACAAGGCCCTCGAAGAGGACCATCTCATCCGGCTTGCTCTCTTCTGGACTCATATTGTATCAGGGCGCTCGGCCTCGCACTTCCTTTAAACCAGTCGGTCAGTGAGGGACCACGACGGGCACTAGGTCTTCACGAGGCCCATCGGGGTCCTTACCGAGACTGCAAGTCACCGGTCATTCATTCTTCACCACGACTGTGACGCCAAGACACTTGTCTCAGTCGGCTTGCGGTGATGCGAATCGTATGATGCGGTCTCTTGCGTCTCGTGCTCGGGTCATCAGACGGGGTAGAAGTCCCAGAAGTGAGTGAACTTCCAGTCCTTCCCCACTTCCTCACTCTTGCCCAAGTCGACGAACTTCTGGCCGTCAAAGGGGAAGAACCTCATTCTCTTCTTGTCGTCACAGATCACCAGGTCCGGACGGCCCGGGTTACGGAAGTGGCCCACAATGTACGTGTAGTTGGACTTGAAGCCCTTGCCCACGGTCTGATATGGGGGATTGTCAAAGGCAGGGTATCCATCCTCCTGCCTGAGGCCGTACGGGTAGCTTATCAGCTTGTTATCCTTGTGGAGCGCAATGATGCTTGGATAGTTGTTGCCCATCCACTCATCAACAAGGTACACAAGCAGGTCCTTGCCGAATCCGCGGCCAATCCGTCGGCCCTTCCCCTGACTCTTGAACGTCACGCCATCGAATGGGTACAAGACGAGGTCGCCATCGGCCTCTCTCACAAGCAGGTCTGGATTCTTTTTTCCCAGCCAGTATCCGGGAAAGAAGTGCGTGACCTTGTCCTTGTCAAAACCCTCTCCGACAACCTCCCTGGACCCAAGATCCAGAAACTCATGACCATTCCAGGGGAACAGCCTCAGTCTGCCATCCTTGTCGCGGACCAGCAGGTCAGACATACCGCTGCTCGTCCACTCAGCAACGATGAAGTCCATGTCAGGCCTGAAGCCTTTGCCAACCTTCTTGCCCGTGTCTGGAATCTTGAAACTATGCCCAACGAACGGGTAGAACTTCAGGTCGCCATCCTTCTCAAGTACGATGAGGGAGTTACCACCACCAATCCTTCGACGGGCCGATGTCGTGGGACTGGGCATCCAGTATCCGGGAAGATACTTTTCGAACTTGAAGCCTTCACCGACCTCCTTGCCGGTCTCTGGCTGACCGTGTTCCTTGGAGGGAATGAATGTGCACAACCCATCTCGCTGGAAGACCGGGTAATACCGCAAGTCACCATTGTCCTTTCTTACAACTAAGCCGGGCATCTCTATCGCCTCGTCACAAGAGGACGGCACAGGCATATCTCTCTTGCGAGGACCAACACAGGAACTGGCGGGATGAAAACTGTTAAAGGAGCGTCATGTCTGACCGCGGCCAGTTCACAGGGAGGCTCAAGAATGAAGAGCGGCGAGAGCTACGACATAGTGATAGTCGGTGCAGGTATTGTGGGTGTCTGTTCAGCATATTATCTGCAGAAGAACAACCCGGACAAGAGGATTCTGCTAATCGACAGGCTATCTGCTGCAGGACAAGGAAACACTGCGATGAGTGCAGCCGCTGTGCGCAACATGTTTGCTTCCACAACCAACCAGCTGCTCACCGACACGTCGATCAAGTTCATCGAACACATTCAGAACAAAGTGGGCTACAACGTCCTCTTTGAGAAGACCGGCTATCTCTGGCTGCTGGGCAAGGACCAGTATGAGAGTCCCAGCGTTCAGATGTGGATGGAACGGATGAAGGCATCAAAGATACACTATCATGTCTACTCCAAGAAGGAACTGAAGGACATGATTCCCGGTCTCAATGTTGACTTCACGGGAGACGAGGCCGCCGAGCTGATGCACCTGAAGCAGGTCGAATACGGCCTGTTCGGTGGCGACTGCGGTGTCGTGGACCCCACCAGGCTTCTCGAATACTATCTGGAAGAGTTCACGAAAATGTCGAAGGTCAAACCGCGCTATGGTGTGAATGTAACCAGGATGATACTGCAACCAGACCCTGTCTTGGACTTGCCCGGAGAGCCCTTTGTGTGGCAGGACAAGAAGATCGTTGGCGTGCAGACCGACAAGGGGGACATATTCGCTGACACCGTCGTGCTCGCAACCGGTGCGTGGGCCAACCAACTGCTCGACCCAGTCGGCATGGACAGCCGCACCAAGTCAAAGAAGCGACAGATGTTTGTGATCCATGCCGAAGACAAGCCCGGGTTGAAGGACCTCCTGTTCTCGAAGGGCTTCAATGACCTCGGGTGCATTCCGTTTACGATACTCCCGTCAGCAGGAGTCTACTTCCGCCCTCAGCTTCAAGAGAAGGGATTCTGGGTGGGATGCGCAGACAAACTCGGTCGAGCCTACGACTATGTACAGACAGATGATTATGCTACTGCAGAGGCGGCATACTACGAGAACAGCGTCTATCCTGTCCTCAGCAAGTACTTCCCCGCGTTCGAAGATGCTAGGCCTGTTGGCAGCTGGGGTGGCGGATACTGCTATAGCCCAGACGCGATACCGCTCATCTACTGTGAGAATGGGGTCATAGTCGCAAATGGCGCAAGCGGGTCGGGGATAATGAAGGCCGACGCGATGGGAAGGATAGTAGACGCGCTCTACCGAGGACTTCCCAGTGCAGAGCTCTACGGAGGCAAGAGAATCCCAGCCAAGGCGCTCAGCATAAAGGAGCGCAATGTGGAGATTGAGAGCGTCGTGATCTAGCTCTTCATGGCGTTCCCCGTCATGAATGGGAGTGGCCCAGCATTCTAGACCAGAATGGTGACAACCGGAGTCTTGACGCGACGAATCACCTCCTCGGTGACGCTTCGTCCAAGAAGTTTCTCTGAGAGACTCCTCTTCCTCCGCTTCATCATGAAGATCAGTGAGTAGCCTCTTGCGTACGTCTCCTCCACGATGGCATCCACAGTGTGTCTTGCAACTGCAATCCTCGTCTCCACATTGTAGCCCTGTGCAGTGAGCCAGTCTGCCATGGGTTTCAACTTCGTCTCTTCGCCTGCGAGGGTCTTGTCAAGCTCTGACGACTCGAGCGGTGTGGTCACAGGCGTTTCCACGACATGAAACAGCGTGATATTCTTCGTGTGGAAGCGAAGTAGAGGCATCAGTGCTGCCACCATGTCAGCGTACTCGATTGTTCCGGAAACAGGCATCAATACTCTGTCATCAGCCGCCAATCGTACACCTCCTAGTCTGTCACACGCCCATCCTTCTTGTGTATGTATGTCACCACACTCGACACGGTGCTCCTGATTCCGCTGATGGGAAGGATTCGGTTCTTCAACAGGTCCCGAAAGGCAATCACATCATCAGCCTCTATCATGACTATTATGTCGGACTCGCCGGTCACCTCATAGACATCGACAATACCGGGCAGTTTCACGAGTTCGCTTGAGACCTCGTCTAGGTCTCTGCTCTCAACGTATATCTGCAGAATGACTCTGAGTTTGGAATCCACGTCTGTCACTTCCTAATCACTAGCATCTTGCCGGGGGCAGACTCAGCAACAATTGCGGAGATATCATCTTCGGTCGCACGCTTGAACTTCCGGATGCCTCTTCTGCTCAGCACGACGATGAAGTCAAAGTCTGATGACTGAGCCATTGCTGTCACCACACTGCGCATGGACCCTAGTTCTGCCCTGGCATCAGTCTCATATCCGAGACTGTGAAGGACTTCTGCCATGTGTGCCAGGTCCGAGAGAGCCGCCTCTCGGTACTGCTCGGCCATCTGAAGTGACAGTTTCCACTTCTCGGTCCTGATGACAGTGCAGAGGGTTATCCTGAAGCGGTTGTCCAGACTCTCGGCGATGTCATGGACGATCTCATCTCGCTCCTCAGGCCGCACGAATACGACAGCATTTATTCTGTAGGCCATTGGTCGTATCGACATCCCGAGGTCCTTTGAGAAGAGACGTAGTCCCTTTCTCTTGCGATATGCTGCATAGACAAGCAGCCCCACGCAGGTCCACGACGCACCCAGAAGCCGCCCCATCGGGTGGAACAGAATCACCAGCGTCCAGATGGTGCCGCAGGCAAACACACCTATCACAGTGGGGATAGGCAATGCTATTCTCCGTCCTCTCAGCCTCAGGAAGACTGTGTAGGGCACTTCCCACGACCGGTAAGTGTCCTTGTCACTCTGGCGCAAGAGTATCAGTGACACGTTCACCATCAGGTAGGAGAGGAGAGCGCCGAAGTTGTACAGGTCGGCCACCCAGTCGAGTGAACCTATGAGGGCCATGGCTGCACCTATCATTCCAAAGACGATGATGGTACGACTCGGTGTCCGTGTCCTCGTGTTCACCTTTGAGAACCAATCAGGCAGCAGACCGAAGTGACTCATCGAGAAGACGACCCGGGATACGCCTATGATGCCAGTATTGGAGGACACAAGGCAGATTGCGAAGCCCGTGAAAGCCACCACAGGGACCACATAGATGCCCACGACTCCTATGGAGCCAGCAAGGGTCGAGACTGGTGCGCCCAAGTTCGCTGCCAGCACTGTCCAAGGCAGAATGCCAACGCTGATTGCAGACAGCCCCACTGCGAACACGAGGACCGACACAACTGACATCTTGGTGGCCCGAGGAATGGTCCGGTCAGGACGCTTGGTCTCCTCGGCAGCCTGCGCGATAGACTCGATGCCTATGAAAGAGCTCATCGCCAACGTCACTGCATAGAGGAAGTTCTGTTCGTTTGTGTTTCCCTCCCACAGGTATGCGATGTGACCGAATGCGTCGGGAGCTCCCCGGACAGACAACTGCATGAAGAACAGGTCGACTCCAAAGGAGAGCACGAGCCCTAGAATGACCACCGCAGAGAGCACTATCAGATTGAGGGCCACCATGCTCATGTTCAGGTGAGAGGACTCCCTGATGCCGACAATGTTGACGCCTATGAGTGCCAGGACTATGATGAAGGAGTACAGGCCAATTCCGCTGATCTCGAAGGTCATACCAGCCAGTGTCACGACCACTGCGCCAGTGAGCCAGGGAAAGAAGAAGGTCAGATAGCCAGTGGTAGCAATGGCGAACAGGGCTATGCAGACCGTGTAGTCTAGCATGACCAGCCAGCCTGCCAGGAAGCCAGCGAAGTCATTGATTGCCTTCATGGAGTATACCTGAGCGCCGCCAGCGTATGGATACGCAGTTGACAGTTCAGCATAGGCAAGGCCTGTCGCAATGTATGTGACTGAAGCGATGAGGAATGCAATAGGGGCCCAGCCCGCCGCATAGGCTGCCACCAGTCCCAGTGCCACGTATATGTCTGCACCAACATCGGCATAACCCATCGCGAATGAACCGAACCAACCCACGTCACGTTTGAGAGAGACCGTTGAGCGTTTCACTGGTGTGTGTGCTGCATCGGTATTTGTCATTCTGCGAGCCGCCTGACCCGGCCATCCGGTATGTCATCTATAGTATACACTGCGCGCTGCCAGTCGTAGGATAAACTTATTGCACCAGACACCATCGGACTTGACGAGACGTACTCGGAGGCAGAACACATGAAGGTCGGTGTCCTGACAAGCGGTGGTGACGCGCCGGGGATGAACGCAGCCATCCGTGCCATTGTGCGTGTGGGCCTGCACAGAGGGCTGTCGGTCTATGGGATCCGTGGCGGCTTCCAGGGCATATTCCAAAGGGACTTTGTTGAGATGTTCGCGCGTAGTGTAGCACGAATTGTTCACAAGGGCGGCACGCTGCTCACCACTGGCAGGTCGGATGAGTTCAAGACAGAGAGTGGCATCAGGCGCGCTGCGTCCATTCTCCAAGAAGAGCACTTTGATGGTCTCATAGCCATAGGCGGCGATGGCACCATGAGAGGGCTCCATGAGCTGAAGAAGCACTGGAACGGGCTTACAGTCGGCCTTCCCGGTTCCATAGACAACGACATCTATGGGACGGACTACTCAATCGGGTTCGACACTGCTGTCAACAATGCCCTTGACGCCATAGACAAGATCCGTGACACAGCCGAGTCCTTCTCACGTGTCTTTCTCATTGAGGTGATGGGACGCAACTGCGGTGCCATAGCCCTCCATGTAGGGATCGCCTGTGGTGCCACTGCGATACTGATTCCTGAGACCAAGACGGACCTCGACGCAGTCGCAAGGAGTGTCATCGACGGACGGAAGGCAGGCAAGACAAGCTCGATAATCATAGTCGCAGAAGGAGATGAGGGAGGGAACGCAGAACTGATCGCTGAGAAACTCTCATCACTGGTAGGTGAGCGATGCCGGGTGTCAGTCCTCGGCTACCTGCAGAGAGGCGGAAACCCCACTAGATACGACCGTGTCCTTGCAACTCGACTGGGTACCAGAGCTGTTGAGTGCATGCTTCACGGTGTCGATGGCGTGATGTTGGGAGAGGTGCGTGGAGAGGTGGTGGCCACACCCTTTGTTGATGTCTGGACCAAGAAGAAGGAGCTCGACCAGTGGATGCTGGGCCTGATTGACGAGCTGGCCACCTAGCCCCACAACGCTCCTTCTTGCGAGCTAGAAGGCCAGTATCGTCGCCATCAACCAGCCGAAGAGCATCGCGTTGACCATCGCAGCCAGGTAGTAGCTACCGGTCTCACGATAGCACCAAACCGTCAGGACGCTGGAAACCGCGAACCACGGGAGGAATGCATAGAAGAAGAGGAACGAGTAGCCTGCAATCCCGGGTACGATTGCCACGCTCAGCAGGAGGCCTCCACCAAACTCAAGCAGTATCAGCAGAGCAAAGGGTATGCACTTGATGAACACGGCCTCAACAGACCATGCAAGCTGTCCCTGAATCCATCCGGTCCGTGCCCTCGTCCTCATTGCTCCCATCAGCCACATACCTTCCACCAAGAAGTATAGGAAGAAGACGGCTGCATATATGGGAGCTATCAGAGCTCTTGAGAGCGTCAGGTCGTTCATCCCTGGCAGGAAGCATCGCAGGTCGAGTGAAGTACTGAGGTCCACAATGAGCGTCCATGCGTAGAGCCATGCGACGACTGTGAGAGCGAGCAGGAAGGTCATGAGAATGGGTCGCATACCGTCCTTCTGGCCCGGCACAACTTCACGCAGTTCTCTCCAGACTCGTCCGGGTTCCTCTCGGTCACGCAGGATGACGGGCAACGCAAGGAGCGAGATCACGGCCGTTCCAGCAATCCAGAAGAGGACTGGCAAGCCCTGATACTGCGGGAAGGGCACGACCAGCTGCACCATTGTGCCAACGGCAAGGAGTGGATAGAAGCCGATGACCGAAATCAACCCGTAAAGGGTGCCAGCTCTCAGATACTGCCGACGACTCGCAGCATTGACGTACTCCGGCTCACGTCGAAGCTGTCCGAACCATTTTGTACGTATCAGTATTGTAAGTAGAGGAAAGACGGAAAGGACTGCACCTGCTGTGCTTACGAGACCGCCCAGCAACCACCAGCCGTAGATGGTCTGACTGCTAGGAGTCCAGTGGGAGTCTTCCACACCACCCTTCAGCGAGTCTTTCATCCACTCGATGGTCGCGGATATGATCACAGGGTCAATGGTCTCGAAGAGGTGATTCGTGTCCGAGAGGACGAGCTTTCTTGCCGAGCCAGTACCAAAGTCACCGTAGAGAACCCCAGGCTGTGGTTGAGGCACACCGAAGACGGAAGACAAGAGAGTGGTGTTGCTCGGGTAGGCTGAGAGCGAGTCGAAGTCCCCAACCGCAACCATCAGGTTTCGCGGATATGTGGTGTTGGAGTATCTTCCGACCCCCGAGCCGACCAGCACCAATGCGTTGACCACCGTGGACGACTCGTTGATTGCCCGAAGCGCAATGCCCCCACCCATGCTGTGCCCGACTATACCTATCTGCGAGGCGTCAACGGTGCTGAGAGCTGCCAAGTATTCGAGGGCGGCGGTCCCACCACTGGTTCCCTTGTCGGAGTTGCCGTGACCGTTGGCATCTATTGTCAGCACCACGAAACCACGTCTGGCCAGCTCTATGCCGAAGGCCATGAGCCACTCCTTGCTCTGAAGCGACCCGTGAATCACAAGGACACCGGGGAGCCTGTTGGCTGCCGACGCATAGGTGGGTGTCTGAAGAGTGCTGTGAATCAGAGCGCCGTCACCTGCAAGAAAGTCTGTCTCTACAACACTCACGACTCCAAAGCCAGCCTGAGTCGAGGCGCCGAGGGCTGCACCGCCGAGCAACATACCAATACTGATGACGAGGATGGTGTACCGCAACTGCAAGTGCATCATACGTCTTTCACCATAGCGTATTACTTTCACATGGGACTCTCACTTTAATCCGTTGCGCTCGCATCCAGACGCATGTCAAGTCCCAGCAGATGCAGGACACTGTAACACAACGTTTGGGACACTCTCTCAACCAAACATCTCCGGGTCTTCGTGGTGTCGGATTCGGCTCTGCTAGAGTCCCGTCTTCAAACAAAGCATGGGGTGTGTGGTTGTAGTGCTCCATGTACTCGTCCAGCTCCAACCTCATGCGACCTCATTTCTCATCAATCGTGCGATGCAATCGCTCCACTCTTCGCATCAAGAAGTCGTTTGAAGACAGCCGGATGCGCGGGAGGTCCCAGTTCAGCTAGGACCTGTCTGTTGCTGTTGCAACTACATCGATTATGACACCATAGGCAAACCCTGCAACGAGGCTCATCAGATCCTGGTAGGCGTCCGAGAGAAAGACGGCGACGGAGACCGTTATGCCAAGCAGCAGCCCCCGAAGCACCGCATTCGTAGTGCTCTTGCGGTTGCTCTTGTCGACAATCATGACCCCATCTGCCAACCCGATGACAAGACCCATCAATACCCGGTTGTACCATACACCGACCAAGTAGAGTAGGTTCTCAAGGTAGGCTCCTGCGAAGAGCCTGAGCCCGACACCAATGATACAGAATACGCCCAGCACTGCGCCGATGGCGACACTGACTGCTATTCTTCTTGGATTCAATGGTAGTTCACCAATCGCGAAGTCATCCTCACCGCACCTATTTAGTTGGCGGTATTGCTCGACTGAAGCTCACTGAGGTCTGACGCCTGGGCTTCAATCCACTCATGTCAATGTGTCTGGTCAGACGTACACCGGCCGGACGCGGCAGTACCTGCAGTGTTGGCGAGTAGTATTGCACAGGTCAGTTCGTATGCGTGTTCAACTCTCAGCAACAGACAGACGGAAGCATGTGGCGCTAATACACACCGAAGTAGGGCGTGATGTCGAAGTAGATTGAGAGCTTGTCTCCACCTTTGAGTTCAATGTCTAGTCTGTCATACGTCCTCCCCTCGTGCTGCAGGAGATACTGACAGACGAGCTTCCAGTCCACGTTGCGGGTGCCGTAGCGCTGGCGCAAGTAGGCGTATTCTGCGGAGACTGCCTCCATGTTGTTGGTCACTTCTGTCATCTGTATCGGGTCATCGAAACTCTGACCGGAACCACTGTATTTTGCCATGCGAATACCAATGCGTTAGTGATGGCGGCGCCTTATCTGGTTTAGCTGTACACATGCCGTCTGTGTGCGGCGACTGCTACGGTCTGTGGTGTTCTTATGTGGTCCTGCAGACAGCAGATATGGATATGCACACACGAGATGACTTTCAGACACGGCTGAGTGACTTTGATGACTCAGGAGAACTGCATGTCCCTGAGCAGGCCTTCAGGAAGAGAACGACCCGTGGAGAGGTATGGAAGAGAGTCATAGAAGAGCCTAGAGATGAGTGGGGGGTGGTCTGTCTTGATGACAATGCCCTTCTTGTCCGGACGATGGGGGGCAGGATCTTTGTGCACGGGGTAGAGGCGTTCTGTAAGTGGTGTGGTGGCTCGCTTGTGATAAGAGAAGGAAAGGTGTTCTGTGCAGGCAAGTGCCACAACTACCAGGGAGAGTTCTCAAGAGACCTCAACGACTACCTCCGCTGGGACGGTGCAAAGTCGTTCACACTCAGGCGGGCAATTGCACAGGCCGAGCACCTGCAACTCGAGGAGCGCGACCTTGAGCCAATACACTACACACCCAACTTCTCAATGCTGGACGAGTTCTATGATGAAGTGGAAGAAGAGTCTGCGGACCAAGGCCACCAAGAGTCTGAGTGAGGACAGACTGCTGCTTCTGTCCACCTCGGACTGACACACAACGAATCAGGCAGCGCCAAACAACAGCATGCGGTTCATCTCGAACTCATCGCAGCAGTCGGCACGAGATTTCAGAGACCTCTCTCGAACAGCAGGAACGCTCGGTCATCGAACTCCGGGTCCGCATAACCAAGGCTCTTTGACCATTCCTTCACCCTGGGCCCGAGAAAGAAGACCGCCGAGTCCGCATTTGAGGCATCGGCCTCCTCTATCATACGGGACATTATGTCGACAAACACCGCCCTGTCAGTCGCAAAGACATGAAAGGTCATCCTGTCCTCACCGTTGTCATGGACCTTCTGAGAGTAGTAGAGCCCTGACGCGATGCCCGTGTCCTCGACCACCACCCTGAACTTCGTCTTGGCAGACACTCGCTGCAGCCCCTGCAAGTCCTTGGACTCAAAGGACCAGGAGATAGGTACACGTTCCACATCGATGAGATCTGGTGACACCTCTAGGAATTGAAGGAGACGTGAGGGCTCGACTTCGAGCGGAACGACGCTTGGGCTCGGCCGCGGATGTGGTGGGAAGGGACGTTCGATGCGAAGGTAGCCAACGCTGGTTGCAAGATGGAAACCGGTCTTCCTGGCTACCGCCTGTGACTCAAGGTTCAAGCTGCCAGTCGCATACCGGAGAGTCTTCAGTCCCTTCTGCCTTGCCAGCTCGACAATCTCCGAGACGATGCGTGAGGCATGGCCCTGATTGCGATGCCCCTCTCTTACTCTGAGTCCTTCCACCCAACCGACTGTTGTCCCCCTGATGATCTCGAGGTTGCAGATTGCGACCAGTTGTGAGTCTGAGAACACGCCCATCATATGCGTATTCTCGCCTGAGACCCAGTTGGAAAACACGCTGGGCACGTAGTCATTGCCTTCCCATATTGTGGCACAGAGCGCTTCAACCTCGGGCTTGTCATCTAGGACGAGTTTCCGGACCAGACTCTGCATGACCCATTGTGGACTGTGATCACCTTATGAGGAAAGCGATGTGGTGCTCAGACACCTCTCCGAAAAACGAGGCAGTAGTGGTGATGGACGTTGCTGACATACGTTGTTGGGTAGCCCCAGCACCCGAGACGCTTGTTGTCCTGACACCAGACCTGCTCCTGCTTCAGCTGAAGAGTCTTGGACAACCTTCTCGCAAGGTCCCACGCGATTGGTCGGAGTGTACCATCGGTGTCGAGCATGTTCTGAACTATCAAGGTCAGATACGAGCGGTCTCTGAGCAGCAAGGCAGCCTGCTCAATCACCAGTGCGACTGACTCGATGTACTCCTCATAGGACTCGATGTTTCCCAGGTCAAGACTCGACTCCCCATAGTACTGCTTCATTCCCTTGGCAGCGCGTTCCTTCAGAACACTGTCGTTTCCCCCGCGCGACTTGCGTAGCATGTCAAAGTAGGGTGGTGATGTGAAGACATAGCTGAACCTCGGACGCGAGTCTGAGAAGTATGCGTCTATTAGATCAACCAGTCTCATCGAGTCGCCAATCAGGACATACTGCTGGGTCTTTGCGTGGGTCAGCCGCTCCTTTGCTGACTGCGCAAACTCAGGAGAGAGCTCCACACCGACGCCATTACGTCCAAGCTGGTCACACGCCACAAGTGTGCTGCCTATCCCAACGAACGGGTCCAGCACCCAGTCCTGTGACCTGGTGAAGAACCTGACGAACCTCGATGCAAGTTCCTCGGGAAACTTGGCCGGATGCGAGAGCTCCTCTTTAGTCCTGGCAGGAGGGGTGAGCACGAACCACGACCTAGTGGACTTGACCCACTCCCTTCCTTCGAGGTCATTCAGTCGAGGGGAACGGCTGATGTCGCTGCGGAGTGTCCTGTCGTCCAAGGCGTGACACATCCTACTCAGCTTCTTCTGTTACCATGGCAGACAACATCTGCTTGTGAATCAATCGGTTTATTGCGACTTCGCCAATGTCGGCGCAGTACGAGGCTATCCTTTCGAGGTGCATGAGCAATAGTACCAGACTCGGTCCAAGCCCTTTCTTCGCAGTCTCCACTTGGGCAATCCTCCGGGCCATCTCATGTGCTCGACGGACCAAGTCGAATGACTCGTCGTCAGATGAGACTGTCACTGTGTCCTTTCTCTTTGGTCGGTCTGTGGAGAAGAACACCCGAGCAGTGTCGTCGTACACTTCGGCGATGCCCTCGCCAATCTTCGCAATTGACTTGTCCACACCGCCCAGTTGGATCAACTCAGATGCAGCTCCACACACATGGTCCGCCACTCTCTCAATCTTCTTGGCAGCCACACTGAAGTGAAGGCAGTCCGCTGCGGACATCTCTACTCTGCGTGCGTACGCCGTGTCCGTCAGTGCGAGATGGCACATCCGCTCCACAAAGTACCGATGTCTGTCCACATCGTTGTCACGCGGCTCGATTCTGTGAACGTCATCCAAGACGTTTGTCTTCATTGATTCCACGAGGACCCCGAGCATGTACTTGGTCGTCGAGAACTGACGCTTCAGAATAGGCATGACCATCTGTTTCTCACTTGTGTCGCTCACAGTCACATGGTCAACAGACTCATCCAACACCTCGAAACCAGGCAGCCGATGAGTCCACTCGCTTATCCTCTCTCTCATCGACATGTCAATGGGGCCATTGAATCGTACTGACACGCTTGAGGCGCCGACTACATAGGCGCCCGTAAGCATACTCTCGATGTCCGCGCTCGTCTGAGAAGTGACACTCAGTACAGCATCCTGAGCATGCCGAGTACCACTGTCTGGAGGAATCACCAGAAGTGCTCCGTCTGGCAGAGCCTGCAGTCGCACCTCCGAGTCCTTTGTGAGACCATGCTGCTCACACCAGGGCCGCGGAAGGTAAACATAGAAGGAGTTGCGCACCTGATTAAGACGTCGCGTACTCATTGAGTTGTCGGACCCGTTAGTCAAGTGGCGTGACTGCTGCATTTATACCATTCCATCTGCTATGTAAGCAGGGCATGTTCGTGCGTGCATCAGAAGTAGGAGGTTTCGGTGCTGAATCATATGCTACAGCTGAAAGCATATGCAGTAGCAGAAGGCAGTGAATGCTTTGCGCATAGAATAACTACGCCGGCAGAAGGCCGACCCTCAACAAGAAAAGGAGATTCACACATGAAAGGAAACACCGGAATAATCGTTGGCCTGCTCATCGGCCTGATTGCCGGAGCTGGAATAGTGCTTGTAGTCAATACTGCACCGGCTCCTCAGCAATACGTGATCACAACGGCGGGCTCGACAACGCTCTATCCGCTGTCGCAGCAGTGGGCAACGAAGTTCCACGAGCAATACAGCCAGTTCACTGTGAATCCAGCGACTGGTGGGTCTGGACTTGGTCAGTCTCAGGTGGCACAGAAGCTGATACACATTGGAGCTAGCAGCTCGTATCCAGATGCCAACTACCGAGGCAACAACACGAACGTGAGAATCATCCCCGTGTCTGCTGACGCTCTGGGCATTGTGGCAAACCCATCTGTAAATGGTTCAGTGCTCAGGCTGGACTGTGACATGGCAGTGGCCATCTTCCAGCGCAACGTCACCACATGGGAGCAGTTTGAGACCACCTTCGGTGTCAGCATCGCAGCGACTGGTGCCATCAACGTCTATGTCCGGTCTGATGCAAGCGGCACAACCGCGACCTTCGGCAAGTGGCTGAAGACCGCCGGGGCAAATCCCAATCCCCATGCCAACTACACTTGGCTTCTCGGAGACCACGAGTCAATCACGTGGGTATCGGGCACAAATGCCGTCGAGGGCAATCCGGGTGTGGCCAGTGGCGTCGCCTCGGACCCCAATGGCATAGGCTACGTTGGGCTCGCCTTCATGGAAGGCCTGACTCCAGCAAAGCTCTACAACCCGACCAACCACGAGTATGTCGATCCATCCATCGAGAACGCTCTAAAGGCCCTACCGCCAGTGTTGACAAACCCTGGTGCGAACCTGTTCAACTCAGCGAACGCCGGCGCATACCCCATAGCACGACTCCTGTACTATCTGGTTCACATCGAGAATGTTCCATGGTACGTGCTGGTGTTCATGAACTGGGCTCTTGCTCAGGGTCAGAAGTACATATCCGAAGTGGGTTACGTGCCCATCAATGGTACTTCGGTCCAGATGTATTCCTTCGGTCAGATTGCTCAGCTCGCACCAACAGCATAGACCGGAGAACTGTAGATGACCAAAGTCTGGGGACGGTGTCTTGACTCTCACCACCCCCGGACAACTCTTTCTTCTTACATCCTGCACCACACTGATTAGTGGATCAGCAACCCGTTGTATTCATAAGTCCTAGGAGGTGTCCAAACCCATGCTCCAGGGTAATGAACGCCGTGCAAATCTGATCACGACACTGAAGCTGAAACTGACCGAGCTCTCCAAGGCCGTCAGAAGCATCCGGTCCCTATCGAAAGCGGCGGCAGTCGACAAGGTCGGCAAGATGATTCTGTTCGTCCCCGCTTTAGCATGCACATTTGTCATCGCCTTGATTCTTGCGTTTCTCTGGTACGAGTCCTCGACCATATTCGCCTCGCCACAAGGGGGCGTTGCGATACTGGTGAGCCCCACATGGGATCCTAACCGAGACCTCTATGGCATATCGGTGTTCATTGCCGGCTCGTTCATGTGCAGCCTTTTGGCGATAGGTATGGCAGTACCGCTCGGTCTTGGTGCGGCCGTCTTTCTCAGTGAGTACTGCACACCTAAGATTCGTGACATGTTCAAAGTGGTTGTCGAGATGATGGCGGCTGTGCCATCCATCGTGTACGGGCTCTGGGCCTTCGCTGTGATGGTCCCATGGATAAAGGGCAGTCTTGCACCTGCAGTGCAGAACAATCCGTTGACAGCATGGATGCCCTGGTTTCAAGGAACAACAAACGGGTACAGCCTTCTTGCAGGGGGGCTAATACTGGCCGTCATGTTGCTTCCCACCGTGGTTGCAGTGTCGGACGATGCGCTTCACTCCGTTCCGATGAGTTATCGAGAGGCTTCATACGCCCTCGGTGCCACAAAGAGTGAGACCGCTCGTAGAGTCGTGATCTCAGCTGCGCTGCCGGGAATAGGCGCCGCAGTGGTACTCTCGCTTGGTCGCGCAGTGGGAGAGACAATGGCTGTCCTAATGGTGACCGGCAACTCTGCAAGTATCCCTTACTCACTCTTCGACCCCTGCTATGTGATGACGAGTGTCATAACAAACCAGTTGGGCTATGCGTTCGTCTATGACCTGTGGAGGTCAGCCCTGTTTGCAGTTGCTCTAGTTCTCATGCTCATGTCAGTCTGTTTCACCATAATAGCCAAGTTGGCAATCCGTCACGGTATGAAGACACGGGGGCTTGTCTGAGATGCAGACGGAGAACAACCATTCACCGGACACAAGGAAGACTCTGATCGGCTGGGTTCACATGATACGGAACGGGACAAGACGCATTCACAGGCCCAAGTCGTGGAGACACGCAAAGGACAAGCTGTTCACAATCCTCCTTGCACTAGTGCTGCTGACTGTTGTCGCACCGTTCTTCATGCTACTGTACCATGTGGGTCTTGTGGGCCTCTCCGATTTGCTGGGTTCAGGTACGGGCCAGGGGCTGGAGCTGTTCACGACCTTTCCGGGCGGTGACCTCAAGGGTGGAGTGCTCAATGCGATAGTTGGTTCTATGCTCCTTGCGGTGATTGCAGGTTCTGTCGGTATACCGTTGAGCGTGTTCGGAGCCGTGTACATCACCGAGTACTCAAGACCCGGACTCGTCAGAAGCGGCGTGGAGTTCGCAGCGGACGTACTGGCGGGCATTCCCTCAATCGTGTTCGGTGCCTTTGGTTTCACGTTCCTTGTTGTGTATGCCGGGCTGGGAGTGGGCCTCATCTCGGGAGGTCTGACGCTGGCATTTATGATGATTCCTACTATCCTCAGGACCACCCAGGAGGCACTCAGGCAGGTTCCTATGTCTCTTCGAGAAGCGTCTCTTGCCTTGGGCGCAACAAGATGGTCCACCACTTGGAGAGTCTCAATAAAAGCCGCGTTTCCGGGCGTCATCACGGGCGTCTTGCTGGCGCTGGGACGTACAATAGGTGAGACTGCACCGCTTATCTTCACCGCAGGCAACAACCTCGGGATTCCAAATCAGATAGTTGGTCCCGGCTCATGGGTCGCATCACTGCCATACACAATCTGGGCGTACATCACCGACCCGCGGCCATACCTTCAAGTCAGAGCGCACTCGACAGCCCTGACACTTCTTCTGATTGTGCTGACAGTGGACATGGTAGCCAACATAGTGTCGAGAAAGGTCACAAGGAGACTGGTATAGACGTTGTCAGAGACAGAATGCTATGTGCGCAAGATAGAAGTACGCAACCTCTCAACGTGGTTTGGGAAGAAACAGGTACTCAAGGACATCACATGTTACTTCAAGGACAGGACCGTGACAGCCATCATGGGGCCGAGTGGCTGCGGTAAGTCCACGTTTCTGAGGTCAATCAACCGTCTGAACGACCTCATTCCAAACTTTAGGATGACGGGCCAGATCCTCATCGAAGGAGAGGACATCTATAGCCCTCAAGCCAACGTCTACGGTCTGCGTACCAAGGTTGGCATGGTGTTTCAGCGTCCCAATCCGTTCCCCATGAGCATTCGAGACAATATCACATATGGTCCCAGAATCCATGGCGTTGACAACGAGGACGAACTGGAGAAGATAGTCGAGCGCTGTCTCAAGAAGGCGGCGCTCTGGGATGAGGTCAAGGACCAGCTTGACCAACCCGGACCAAATCTGTCAGGGGGCCAGCAGCAAAGACTGTGTATCGCCAGGGCACTGTCCATCAATCCTCCGGTTCTTCTGATGGACGAGCCCGTATCCGCACTCGACCCGATAAGCGCCTCAAAGATCGAGGACCTCATCATGGAGCTCAAACAGGACTACTCCATAGTGATGGTGACACACAATGTTCAGCAGGCACTCAGACTGTCAGACCAAGCAGCATTCCTTTATCTGGGAGAGCTGGTCGAGTTTGCAGAAACCTCTCGATTGGCCGAGGCTCCAGAGGACCCGAGGACTGAAGCCTTTCTGACAGGCAGAATCGGTTAGGTGGTGGCATATGAAGACAAGAACGCAGACATACATTGACAGGATAGGCACGTCAATCCAACAGATGCAGGAACTCGTCTCAGAGGCGTTCACTCTCAGCATTGAAGCATTCAAGGGCCTCGACAAGGAGACCGCGCTGAGGGCACAGGAGATCTCCTTCAGGGTGGCAGAAATGGCAGACGCGATTGAGGAAGATGTGTTTCAGACGATAGCGCGGCGTCAGCCCGTGGCTCGGGACCTCAGGGCTCTGGCCAGCTACAACTTTGTCGCACTGCACCTCAGTCGCATCGGCAGGTATGCATACAAGGTGAGCCACATCGTCAAACTGGCCCAGGGTCTGAGTCACTACAAGGAGCTCATCTCGATTCCTCAAATGACGCAGAACGCCATCGAGTGCCTGAACATTGCAGTCAAAGCCCTGCTGGAAGGAGACCTCTCCAACATAGCAGCACTGGAGAAACTAGAGGCTGAGACCGACGGTGAAACTGTCGAGATGTTTCACGAGATAACGGAGTACCTGAGGAAGAGGCAGGACATAACCCTGATGAGCATGTACTACATGATAGTCGGGAGGTACTGTGAACGAGCCGCCGACCATGCCTTCTCAATAGCCGAACGTGCTGTCTATGTTCACACTGGGAAGCGGGTACACTTGGGTCTCGCCTACAAAGGAAAGTTCGACACGGCGCCGCACTAGTGCCTATGAACATGCAACACAGCCCTATCTCCGAGATGCCATGTATTCCTGTATGGCATCTACAAGCCCAGTGAACGCAAGGTCAACATTTCTGTTCTCTTTGGCGGAGGTCTGGATGAGGCGAACGGCGTGTTTCTCTGCAAGGCGCATGACTTCGTGGGGGTCGAGCTTTGACTCGAGGTCAATCTTGTTCTCAACAAACACACAGGGCACATTACCTGCCGCAGCGCGGAGGGCGTTAAGCCATCTGTCAACACCAGCAAGTGTTTCCGGTCTGGTCGTGTCGAAGACCATGAAAGCCCCGGCAGCGTTTGCACAGTATTGCTCTCTGAGAGCCGCAAGGGACTCAGTTCCACCCAAGTCCCAGATGATCAGCTTGTGCCGCATACCCCGCCGCTCGACCCGCTTTACGTGCAGGATGGCTCCAATTGTACGACCGATATCTGTGCTCAGGCTGTTGTAGACGTACCTCTGGACCAGAGAGGTCTTGCCCACCTCAGAGTCCCCGAGAAGTACGACTTTGGATACGAAGTCGGCATCGGTCTCGAACACGCAAACACCTATGCTAGTACTGACAAACCGCCATAATAAGTGTGCGGAATCACATGCGCTTTGGAGAGTGCGGGCTGGTCCTTTGTCTGGCTCGTTCCATTATCTCCACGGTCATCTCACGGAACGCAGTCTCCACATTCGTATCGTCCTTCGCGCTGGTCTTGATGACCTTGACGTGGTACTTTGAGGCTGCTTGTTCAGCCTGTCCGGGTCTGAGTCTCGACTCCAAGTCCACCTTGTTCTCAATGATAACAAGCGGTATGCGGCCTGTCACAGCGAAGAGAGCTTCGATCCAGTCATCGATTCGGTCAAGGGTCTCAGGGCGTGTGGTGTCAAAGACAAAGAACGCTCCGGAAGCATTCTGGTAGTACGCCTTCCTCAGCTGGGCAAAGTCGCTCTGGCCGGCGATGTCCCACACAACAAGCTTCACTCGCAGACCGTCGACTTCCAGAGTCTTAACGTGGATGTCCGTACCTATGGTTGCAAGGTACTCGCCCTCGAACGAGTCATACACATAGCGACCAACAAGGCTGGTCTTACCTACTGCGCCTTCGCCGAGGAAGACCAACTTGTAGAGGAAGTCCACGCTTTGGGGCAAATGACCGACCCTCCGGTCTGGAGTCCGTAGAATGAAGAACAGATTCAGTCTGATAAGAGTATCGCGGAAGTGGTGTCGGCGACATATGTACACACAAGGGCCGAATCCGTCTCACGAGTGGTCTCAGTCTTCCACCTCAGTACTGTGAGTGGCACACGGATGGCTTTGCGTGCTACACTCGCGGGGTTAGCAGCAGCTGCCCAGAAGCTGGACGGTCTTGGACATCGCTGCGTGGTGCATGTATACCTCCGTGCGGGAACGGAGAGCTCGGTTGGCTCGACACATCATGAGACCTCAAGGAGTGACCCCAGTGCCGTATCCTGGGAGTGACAAGACTCCTGTGTCCAACTCTGTCCAACTAAAAATGAACGGTTCAGGCAGTACGACGACCACTCTGCACACTACGGACCTGACTGTGGCAGCAGAGTCAGAAGGACCAAAACTGTGAAAAGACCCTTCGACGCAAGATAGTCGATTTCGCATGGAGATAGGAACCTTCGCCCGAAGCAATGAAGAGATCAGGACGGCCATGGCAGATCGTCCGGACTTCGTCGAGTTGAGACTCGATGTGTCGCACAGGTTCAACTACGTGGAGGCTCACAGGGAACTCAGCTCAAATGGCGTGCGGTGCACTCTGCACCTACCAAGCGACCCGGGCTGGCACCCCACAACAGTGAGCCAGGGAATCGCTCCATATCTGAACATTGCAAGACAGGTTGAGGCGGATGTGGTGACGTTTCACTCCACGCTTTCGAGCCTGTTCTACGAAGATGAGGATATAGATGACTTCCTCAGCTCGATTGGACTGGCCTGTGATGCAGCACGTGAGACGGGGGTTGTCCTGTCAGTGGAGACCCTGGGCTCATACTACACGGAGTTCACGCTTCTGTTCGATGCGAACCCGAATGTTCGGATGACGCTTGACATCGGGCATGGGCAGATACTGGCGCACAGGAACAGAGCCATAGGACACATTGACTCGTTCTTCGACCGAATTGTCCTTGTCAACGTCCACGACAACAGAGGCGAGGAGATGGTCCAAGAGGTGCTGCGACTGAAGAGAGAACGCAATGTCACTCGTGAGGAGATGAGGGAGATGGTGCGCCGATACGACACTCATATGCCGATAGGTGAGGGTTCAATCGACTTTCCGTCAATCTTCCGCAGCCTGAAGCAGCACGGGTACAACGGGAAGTTCCTCATGATGTGCGAGGACCAGAAGGCGTTCAGCAACGAACGTGAGAAGTTTATGAAGATGTGGCAGGAGTCCTAGCCTCTAGCGAGAGAGTCGACAAGCTTCTGGACCATGGAAAGACCGCTGTCATCGCCCGACTTTGAGAACAGGGCCTTCGCTATCCGGATTATACGTTGCGCTTCGTCGTACTTGCCCTGCACAACCATGAACCTGGCCTCCTTGAGTCGTGCGTCGCCCATTGCACTGTATATCTCAGGTGCGTACTCGAACATGTCCTTGCTGATGACTGCTCCGCACTTCGGACAGGTGGACACTAGATCCATATCAGACTCGATGGCGGGTGTGGGTACGTGGGCTTCGTCGGCGCCCTCATCAGAGTAACGCGACGACCTGAACTCGCCCAGAATCGCACTATCGACTGCAGCAGGCGAGGACTCTTCCGCAATCAGGTCCTCTTCCGCAGTGGCCCCGGGCCGCACGAACGACGACCGGGAACCCAGGATGCGTTCCTCGGCTCTTGCAGACGCGGGTACCGCTTCCTCTACTGGTCTTGTCTGGTCTGAAGGGGAGAGCTGTCGTTCCTCCGCCGGAGTGGTCGCCGCAGTTGTCGACGAGGGTCGCGGGCGGACTGCTGGAGAAGGCGTGGGTTCAGGTTCCTGCTCAGACCCGGACTCCATCAACATTCTGACTTCGCTTGCCCTAAGCATTCGCGACTCCACCACCCCGGACCCACTCTCCTCAATGCCGTACTCCATTGCCTTTGCGAAGATCTCCTTTGCCTTCTCACTCTCAGACTTGCCTCTGGTTGTGGAAGCAATTCGCACACGGTCTCGTGGAACCTCGGATGGACGGACCCACCTGTCATCAGTGGTTGGCGGTGGCGGCTCGGCAGCTGCTGCGGCTGCTGCTCCAGCTGCTGCTTCCTTCTGTGCCTTCACTGATGCACCAGTTGTCACTCTTCCCAGTTCGGGTACCTCTATCTTCGGCTTGGGTGGCGCTGGAGCTGCTTCCTTGATGGGCTTCAAAAGTGAAGCTCCACATCTGATGCAGTACTTCCGGGTCGGTTGGTTGGCCTTTCCGCAGTTTGGACATGTCTGCATATTGACACCAGCAGGTCCTCTCTCTCAGCTTAGTATGAGGTGCACCGTCAGATAAACCTGCTCCATGTGATTCCGAGAAGAAGATAAGGTGGGGATGATGTGGATGGGCCAGAACTACAGTGACAGACCACATTCCCGCCTGCGCGTGGTCAGTGCCTATCTCGTACAGACCCACGCGTGAGGGCAGACCGAGGCGAGTGCCAGCAGGAATGGTCCTGAAGATGATTCCGTCTCTCTTCAGGCTGTGGAAGATCATGAGGCTTGCCGGCAAAGGGACTGAGCCGCCTCTTGGTTTTGACGCGCTGCACTCGGTGAACGACGGGTGTAACCAAGGCGTGCCGATTGGCGGGCTCGGATCTGGCAGCATCGGTAGGACACTCAGAGGGGACTTTGCAAGATGGCACCTGCGCATCGGCAGACATGAGTACTGTCCGTCACTACCTAATCAGTTCCACATCAGAATCGAGCGTGATGGAGAGAGATATGTTCAGACACTCAACCCTCGACAGAGGAGCAAGGGCAGACTGTCTGCGTGGCAATGGGCCATGGACACGACTCGCGCCAAGTATAGTGCGCTGTTCCCGAGAGCATGGACCGAGTACGACTTCTCGGACAAGGGACTACGGATGGTGTGCAGACAGATGTCCCCCGTGTGGGGTCACAACTATGTTGAGAGCTCCTATCCGGTCGGTGTGTTTGTCTGGACGCTGACCAACGTGGGCTCCACCGAACTCTCAGCCTCCATAATGCTGACGTGGGAGAATGCCATCTCGCCCACCCGCGAGCCGATGGATGGAGACTCCGTCAAGGTGCATACGAAGACCGAAGAGCGAGTCATTCTGGAACTCGGTCACGACAGAACAGGTGTCGATGGCCCCGTGACATTCGGGCTGGCAGTCCAAGGAGGCGAGGGCATAGTGCTGTCAGCATGCTCTCGCTTTGACACAGACGGGACGGGTGAAGACATATGGGAGGACTTCAGACTTCGCGGCGACCTCGACGATAGGCCGCCGTTCACTGCCTCCGGAAGGAGTGGAGCCGCGCTGTGCGCCAGACTGACGCTTCGCCCACGAGAGAGCAGAGAGGTCGTCTTCATTGTCAGCTGGGACATACCGCTCATGCGGTTCGGCAGTGGAAGGCAGTGGTACCGCCGCTATACGAGATTCTTTGACGCCAGCGGAGAGAACGCCGGCCGGATTGCGGAGTGCGCTCTTGAGAACTGGAGGCAGTGGGAAGAGCGGATTGTCGAGTGGCAGAGACCTGTGCTCAGCTCTGACAGTCCGGACTGGCTCAAGTCTGCCCTGTTCAATGAGATGTACTATCTTGTTGACGGAGGCACCGCATGGGAGACCGGCAACGATGAGACCGGCATTGCGAGAGAGGGCTTCGGGCACTTTGGTTATCTGGAGTGTTTTGACTACGCCTTCTACAACACCTACGATGTTCACTTCTACACATGGGCACTGGTGATGAACTTCCCCGAGATTGACAACTCAATCCAGAGGGACTTCGCTGATGCGGTGATGACCGAGGACAACACCATGAGAATGATGATCTTCGAGCGAGGAAAGGCGCCCAGGAAACCACTCGGCGTCATCCCGCACGACCTGGGCGCACCCAGTGAGGACCCGTGGTACAAGACGAATGCCTATCGTGCACAGGATGTCGGTCGCTGGAAGGACCTCAACACCAAGTTTGTGCTTCAGGTCCTGAGGAACTTCAGGCTCTCGCGCGATAGGGCGTTTCTAGAGTACTGCTGGCCTGCAGTCAAGAAAGCAATGGAATACATCGACTCATTCGACACGGATGGGGACGGGCTGGTGGAGAACGAGGGGTTTCCTGACCAGACCTATGATGTCTGGACCATGACGGGCCCGAGTGCGTACTGTGCCGGACTCTACCTCGCAGCATGCAGCGCGATGGTCGCCATGGCGAAGGAGATGGGAGAATATGAAGTGGCTGCCAAGTACGCGGATGTCCTCAGCAGGGGCAAGACAGCGTATGTCCAAAGACTCTGGAACGGGCGCTATTTCAATCTTGACGCAGGAACCGGGGGACACAGCGACAGTGTCATGGCAGACCAGCTGGCAGGACAGTGGTACGCGCTGGCCACGGGGCTGGAACCCATCGTGGACATTGAGAAGACACGGATCAGTCTCGAGACCATCTTCTCACTCAATGTGATGGGCTTCCGAAACGGCCTCATGGGCGCGATGAATGGAATGCGTCCTGACGGCAGCATTGACAAGTCGTGTATGCAGTCAGCAGAGGTCTGGACAGGCACAACATATGCTCTAGCCGCACTCATGGTACATGTCGGCATGCTCGAACAGGCGCTCAAGACCGCCGAGGGCGTGAGTCTCGTCACATACAGGGACAGGGGATACTGGTTCAGGACACCAGAGGCATGGACTGAGGATGGGGACTTCAGAGCCACAATGTACATGCGCCCGCTGGCAGTGTGGGCGCTCGAACACGCCCTAAGACAAGTCCAAGCAGGGACTGAGTAGTGATGTAACAGTCAACACAACGCCGAGATCTCAGAGTAGCACCTCCGGAGATACTCCCTGTCGCCGTCATGTGATGCAAAGACTCCCTCCGGCGGGACCAGTCGTCCACTGTCATCAACTCATGGCCCATCCACGTCCCTCTTTCACACTGGAGGAGAACGTATCTGTCGCAGCTAAGTTAATCTCTGAGGTCACGTCATGTTCTTGCTGGTGAGAATCGTGAACAGACTATGCGTGGTTTGTTTCTCCCTTGCGCTGACCGTCATTGGACTGTTTGCGCTGGGACTGGGTATCGTTGGAAGCCTTGTATCGCCGCAGGGCTTCATGGGCGTGCTCGAACCGTCTGGTATCCCTCTCGTGCTGCCTCTGGGGATTGGCGCGCTAGCCACGTTGTTTGGCCTCTTTCTCCTAGTCAGCACTATACGGACCGGGTCAATGATGGACAAGGTTGTCGCGGTGGCAAAGGCTCACAAGCAGATAACCCTTGATGATATCTCAAGGCATTCGGGCGTCAAGCTACCAAAGGTTCGACCTCTCCTGTACAGGGCAGTCGCTCTTGGCCTGATACACGGAGAGGTCAGGGAGAACACTTTCTTCAGAAGCGAAGTCGCTCCGAAGGGTGAGAAGGTGACCATTGAGAGAGAGGTCATGGTTACCAGAAAGGCTCCTGAGAACTGCTACAAGTGCGGCGCCTCCATCAACCCACAGGAGGTCGAATGGGTCGGGCCAGATCAGGTCCGTTGCCCACACTGCGGTGCGACGATGTCCGTCAAGACAGAACGCATCTAAGGCACATATTGCGGAGACACCGTGGGCTGTGCATACTGTGCCCTCTCAATCGCACGCGCATAGGCCTCCGCAAGCTCATCCCCAATCGTTATCAACGTACAGACAGGGTCGCCTCTTCGGATGACAGACCCTGAGGGAGTTATGTCGATCGCACCAGGTATTCGTCTCAGGTCCGAGACTGTACCGCTCCTGGTCGCGTAGACAATCATCTTCACTCCGGGCCGGACTGCAAGCGGCGCTCTTGGCAATATGCCCCCGCAGGCGTTGACGTGCATATTGAGCACGGACCGACGCGAGGCAGACTCTAGCAGCTCAAGAGACCCCTGCAGCCGAGGATTGACTTCCATCAACCAGACCTCACCAGCCCGGTCAACCACAAAGTCAATCCCGTTTGATCCCCTGAGCCGGAGCGCGGAGCACACTTCTTCAC
>JACAEL010000085.1 GCA_013388835.1 Candidatus Thorarchaeota archaeon
ATTTCTGCCAGGGCACAGTCAATGTGTGTTAAATAGGAATAGGTGAGCAGCGGAAATGGGTCGCAGAAGAAGACAGAAGGTCAGCAGAAAGCCACAGAAGCGCATACCAGATGTTTACCCTTGCCCCGACTGTGGAATGACCGCAATCAAGATTGAGATCTATCGCGATAACGCCATGGCGACCGTCAAGTGCGGTGCTTGTGGAATTGAGATGGTCATTGACGAGGTGAATCCCCTGACTGAGCCTGTCGATGTCTATGGGACCTTTGTAGATAGGTTTTATGAGGGACGAAAGGCTGCTGAAACCTGAGGGGAGCGTTCTCGCGCAAGCAAGTAGGTTCATGCTCGCAGAAGCGGTTTCAGACCTGTGCCTGCTGCCGCCGTCGGCCTTCTGACTCATGCTGAACCGTATCACGAGTCACTCGTCAGTCTGAGTCAAGTATTGCTCATGAGCAACCATTATAAGTCAACGCAAGTCGCTAACACGAGATTCCTATGCAGGCGGATCTACTAGCCACTATCATTGTTGTCCTCCTTAACGCGCTTGGACTTCTTACACTTGCCATGATACTGGGCTACACCGTTTGGGGCGAAGAGAAGGTAGAAGAGGAGTAGGCCTCTAGGAGAGGCGCTCGATGACTAAGGAGGCCAAGGAGATTGCGAAAGAGGCCCTTGGCAGATGTACCCCCCATGTGAGTAACCTAGAAGAGATGAAGGACCTCCTAGGTCGAATAGTGGCAGAGGAGGAGACTGTCGAAGGCATTCTCAAGGCCCTCCGAGAACGCGTGACATCGGCAGAAGTCACATTTCAGACAGACCTGCGGATTCTTATCAACGAGATTCTACATCTGGTGAGAGACTAGAAGGTCACGAACTTGAGTGTCTTTGACTCACTCGGTCCGAGATTCACCTCGTTCTTGGCAGAGAATGGAATCAAGACGCCAACACCGATACAGGAGAAGGCAATTCCCGCAATCCTATCTACTAGACAGGATATGTTGCTCTTGGCTCCGACGGGGAGCGGCAAGACTGAGGCATCGCTTCTTCCACTGCTATATCAGTTGGTCAGGATTCAGTCTGAGATGGAGCTATTCGGTTTCTACATACTGTATATCACTCCACTCAGAGCGCTCAATCGAGATGTGCTGAATCGCATAGAGAGACTCTGCAAGCATCTGGGACTCACTGTTGAAGTGAGGCATGGTGACACCACGCCTCATGAGAGAAGAAGACAGGCGGTCAGCCCTCCTAATCTACTCATCATGACACCGGAGGCATTACAGGCAATCCTCCCAGGCAGTAGACTCAGATATCATCTGAAGACCGTCTTTACAGTGGTGGTAGACGAAATACACGAAATAGCCGATAGTAAAAGAGGCACGCAATTGAGCTTGGGCCTTGAGAGACTGGAGCGGCTTGTTGGTACAAGAATACAGCGAATCGGTCTCTCAGCGACTGTAGGAGATCCTCGCAAGGTCGCCCAGCTGCTCAGCGGTGTCGACCGTGAAACCAAGGTGATATGGGCGGGGTACAGGTCCAGAGAGATGGACCTGAGAGTGGAGATGCCAGTGCCCAGCGTTCAGGACGTGGAAATCTCGAGGAGAATAGCATATCCACCGCCATCGGTAAGCCGTCTGAGAAGAATCATTGAACTCATCAACGAGTACACGTCAACGCTTGTGTTCACTAACACAAGATCATTTGCGGAAACACTTGGGGCCAAAATGCGACAAGTCGACCCGCCCTTCGAGTTCGATGTTCATCACGGTTCATTGTCTAAGGAGGTGCGACTGCAGGCGGAACAGAGAATTCGAAGAGGCACATCCAAGGCAGTGATTGCCACATCGAGCCTAGAACTGGGAATAGACATAGGCCAGGCCGACCTGGTTGTACAGTATAGCAGCCCCAGACAAGTCTCAAGAGCCCTCCAGCGGGCAGGTCGTGCAGGCCATGGCATGAATAGAGTTGCACGAGCAGTGCTGCTGGCCACAATGAATCTGGATGACGTGACCGAGTGCGGAGTCATACTCAGACGCGCAAGGCTCAACAAAGTCGAGGCGGCGTCAATTCCTGAGATGTCATGGGACGTGCTGGTCCACCAGATATGCGGCATCCTGTTGGATGTGGGAGAAACTGACTTCAGAGAAGTGTATTCAACTACGAAGTCAGTCCATGCCTTCAGGCTTCTGGACGAAAGCGGCTTGAGGCGAATCTTGGCGTTCATGGAGAGTAGAGGTCTAGTTCGCATAGAGAATGACACTCTGAAACCAGGAAGACGCACACGCATATTCTACTACGAACACCTGAGTACAATACCAGACGTTCGTCAAGTCAATGCAGTAGATATCATTACTAGGCAGAGTATAGGAGTACTGGATGAGGACTATGTCACAGAGAACGTAGAAACTGGCTCAGTCTTCGTGATTCGCGGGAGGCCATACCGCGTTGTGGTCATAGAGGAGGGGGAGGTCATCTGTACGCCCGCAGCAGAGTCTGACAGTGATGCACCGCGCTGGATTGGAGAGATGATTCCCGTGCCAATGGAGGTTGCGACGGAAGTTGCTGATGTCTGGAACAGAGTCGTAGGAATGGACAAGGATGAGTGTGCACGATGGCTTCGGCATAGATACGGACTCTCAGACACTGCTCAGGAGTACCTGATTGGCGCAGTCACAGAGGCGAAGAGAGTACTGGGCACGCTGCCTTCAAGGGACCGGGTGGTGATTGAAGACTTTGGCGATGGATTGGTCATACATATGCCATTTGGTAGCCGCGCAAATGAAACACTAGGAATAGTATTGGCGGCGTTGATCACAACACGCTCGGGGAGAGACGTCGGAGTAGAACGAGACCCCTATCGAGTCCTCTTCGTGTCTGGAGAGAGGATAGACCCCGACATGGTCTCAGAACTGCTCAGATCTTATGACAGTAAGCAGGCATCTGAGATTCTCCGACGGGCTCTGAGGAACACACAGACCTTCACATCGAGGTTTGTCCATGTGGCCCGCAGGATGGGCGTGATTCCTCGCGAGTCGAAGACGAAGGAGATACCGGTTCAGAAGATAGTCCAGGCCTATCATGACACGCCTGTCTTCGAAGAGGCGATGAGAGAGGTGATTAGTGAAAAGATGGATGAGAAGCAGATGGGCAGGATACTCGACAGACTGACCACAGGGAAGATAGAGATTGTGATTGCAAGGACTCCAAGTATGTCACCACTGGCACGACTCATCGTTGAAGAGAGGTCGCGTTTCGAAGTCGTGGGGGAGTTGACCGAGGAGGAGGAAATACTGAGGCTAATCGAACAGAGGCTCACAGCGAAGAGATTCAGGCTGGTCTGTGTCAATGGGGACTGGGAGTCTGTCAGAACTGTATCTACGCTCGAGGATGCAGTTCTATGTCCAAGATGTGGCTCGGCAATGATTGCTGCACTCCCACAGAGGGAGACTGCCTTCGGGAGAATAGTCAAGAAGAGAGCAGAAGGTCAGTCCCTCTCTGCTGAGGAGCTGAGGAAGTACTCAAGAGGTATGCTCACCGCGAGTCTCGTGGCTCATTATGGCAAGAAAGCACTAATTGTGCTTGCAGGAAGAGGGATTGGTCCAGCAACGGCATCAAGGATACTGAAACCTGGGCGGATAGATAGACACACACTCCTGAGGGGAGTCGCAGATGCGGAGGCACAATATGCTCGAACGCGCCAGTTTTGGGATTAAGCCCGACAAACCGCTTGTAGTATTCGTAGGCAGAAGCAATGTAGGCAAGAGCACAGTGATAAGGGCGCTCACTGGAGCGAAAGTACGAGTGGGGAAGAGGCCCGGTACGACCCGTAGAGAAGTCATGATAGATGCGGGTTCAGTCACAATAGTTGACTTTCCGGGCTTTGGACACATGACAGGACAAAGCAAGAAGTCGATAGAGAAGACAAAGAGCGACATTGTAGAGAGTCTTGAGAGATGGAGCAAGAGAATCGTTCTGAGCGTACTTGTGATAGACATAGCCATGTTTCCACAACTTGTAGAGAGATGGGAGAGCAGGGGTGAGATTCCCATTGACCTCGAGTTCTATGACTTCCTGTTGGAAGTCTCAAGAGCTGTACTCATAGTTGCCAACAAGACAGACAAGATTGGAAGAGCAGACCTCACGGAGGCGGTCGCTCTCTTGCGTGAGAGGACCAAGAAGGCCGCGGGACAAGAACCTCTGATTATCGAGACTGACGCATCTCGTCGTCTGGGGCTAGACAGACTGAAGATAGCCATTGAGGATGTACTGAGGTGTCAGGCGATTGCCCTCCCAACGTGGTAGATGCCTGTCATGGCTTCATCTTCTTGACAATATAGTACGCCAGACCCACGAACAGCAACACAGAGGAGATTGCTAGCATAGGTGGGATTGCACCCGGTGCTTCGACGAATTCCTGTGACAACCAACCGAGTATGTTCATGAACAGGCGGGAGTTGTCAGCAGAGTAGAACCATTGCGTTTCTCGCCGACTGTCGGATGTAGGCAGGTCGAGAGGACGACCTGAGAACATGATGGTGGACCCACACACTACTACCCTGCTGCTATCGTACTCAAAAGCGGCAAGCCAAGGTGGGCGTGTGCCATTGATGGCGGAATACTTGAGTGGATGCTGTGCCAGGTCTGCAAGGCTCATATTCGGGAAGGACGTGTTGCCATAACTGAATGGGCTCACCTTGAACTGCGCAAAGGAGCTCTTGTAGCCATTGGCGACGGCACTCGCAGTGTCTATCGGTCTGAGAGTAGCAGTCATCACCAGCAGCTCGTTGATGTCCCTGAAAATCGGATGCGTAGAGTCCCAGCTGGTGCTGTCAAGCCGTATGACATAAGGAACGCTCTTGTTCAAGGCATGGTCATAGTCGAACATCGTGTCTGACCATATCGAGTCGGGACCAGTCTGATTGGTACTGAAACGTACACCGGTCATATTGAGCTGATCCAAGAACCTGTTGACCGCCACATTGTCCCCCAAGTCTTGGAAAGGTGCTTCAGACCAGTACCGGGAGGTCTGGTTAATCATCGGGTCACCAAGCACGAAGAGGGAACTCCCGTTGGCAAGCATCTTGGTAATTGCTATGCTCTCGTTCTTTGTATACTCGTATGTGCGGTCTGGGGAGGCAACAATCAGGATGTCCACATCCCTCAAGACGGTCTCGTTGATTGGAGTGTCTCTATGCACTTTGACAATGTAACGAGTGGAAGCATTGACCATGTCAAGCATCAGTTTCAACCCGTTTGCGGCGTCGCCAGGTTCAAACTGCGGACCGTGACTTGCGTCGTATAGAATAACGACCGGATCCAGCGGACTCTGAGCTCTCACATCTGTCTGGAAACTCGACACGAAAAGCAGCAGCACCAGTACAGCGACGTAGACTTTGGGAGGGTTCCTGCGATTCAATGTTGACTCCATCCGACCTTCTGGCTCAGCTTGCAAGCGCCACTCTGGGCAGAGTTTTAAACGTATCTGACGAACAGCCGACGACGCTCACTGTCAGTCGGTCCTTCGCCACATCACAAACAGCCGACGACGCTCACTGTCAGTAGACTCAGCACTGAGATAGGCCTTGCGAATCTCAGCAATCTTCTGTGCAAGCATGTGGTAACACATGTCAAATTCGTTCTTGATGACTACCGACTGATAGAAGCTCCTGCAGCTGCAGTACAAATCGGGAACAGTCAGGTACTCGCGTGCTCGACCTCTCACAATCCAAGTCACAGACCCACTAGGAGAGAAATGATACCGAATCACACGACCCTCTTCTACCAATTTCAGAGCACGAACAAAACGTTTCCCATAGCGGTCTCGGAAGTGTTGAACGGTGCTCTGACTGAGAATTGGTTCTGCTAGGAGCTGGACTTCGTAGGCGCTGAGTACCATGTCATCTCTCTTGCTTCATCACTTGCGTTAAAACCTTCCACTCATTCCATCTTCACCAGAACAGCCATGAAGCTAATCCTCGAAGACAGGGCGGTAATTGTCAAGGGAAGCTCCCACACCTCTATGATTCTATCGGACCTGCACATTGGCTATTCGGTAGAGCTGTCGATTACGACTGGAGTGGAGTTTCCATTCCAGCATGAGTTCATGCTCTCACGCATAGAAACTCTGATTGACAAATATGATGTCGAAACCGTTTTCGTGGCAGGAGACCTCAAACACACCATCGGCGTGGACCACAACTACAACTGGAGTGCGATTCCTGAACTCACAGAGCGACTCTCCCAGCGTGTCAGATTAGTCTTGGTACCTGGAAACCATGATGGTGACATACAATGCCTACTACCCCGGCGGGTCACTCTCGAGGACGTCAGAGGTTGTATCACAAAGATCGATGGGGTCTCACTGGGAATCATGCACGGACATGCATGGCCTGCTGGTGACTTAATGGACTGTGACTTGATAATCATGGGACATTGCCATCCAAGCATAAGAAGACAAAGAACCGTTTCTGTGAGTGGTAGACGCGTCACAAGAAACGCAGGTACCATTCCGGTTGTTCTGAAGATCAGAGTAGACAGAGACTGTGTGCGTCGGTGTGCAGGAATGACCGTGGGCGACAGCAAAGCTCCACTAGAATGCGTAGTGATGCCAGCTTTCAACTCGCTCATCTCAGGTGTCGGTGTTGACAGAGAGGACTTCGTGCTCGCAGGTCCGATGTTCGGAAACGGGTGCGGGAGGTGCGCGTCACTCATGGAGGCAGAGGTATACAGCACAGCTGGTGTCTTCTTGAACACAGTTCAGGCCTTAAGAAGGGATGAGTCCGCTCGCTCAACCAGCCGTGCAATTCGAGGCTTGGAGTAGGGCTTGATTCTACGCAGGGTGTGCAGCAGCTGCCCGGATGCAAGACACTGGTAGACATCTAATGTAGGAATGCGTACGTTGACGCACAGAAACGCAGAGGATGAGCCTTCTGTGCCTTGTGAGATCCATACAGTGGTTGCTGGCATTGGTAACGTTTATCTTGACTGTTCTCACCCTCTACCTTGCGCAGGTCAATAAGATCCCGAGGACCTGTGCCATCGTAATGGGTTGGTGGTCTAGCTTGGCTATGATACTTGGTTCGGGACCAAGTGGTCAGACTGTGATGCACCATGCGTCACAGGACCAAGAGTTCAAGTCGTGACACACCAGGTGTCATGAGAATTCATCTCCTCCAGCCCACCACCAGCCCAAGTGTGCAACGGTCCAATTGCTCACAAGACTAGAAGAGCCGGATGTGCGAGGTGGATGCCTCAGTCTGTGCACGGCCGCCACCTGTGATTTGGCGGTTGAGGGCTCGATGAAACCTCTAGACGGAGGTTTCGACCTTTCTATAACATCACATCGTCAAAAGACGAAATGCTTATCACAATGCTCCTGTCAGCGCTTCTATCATGTCTAGCCAACCCTCTGCTCGCGAGCGGCTGGCCCGAAGGATTGCCGGGGAAATCGCTCTCTCAGACCATCCAGGTCAGGCTATGCGCATCTGGAGAGAACGATTCAGGTTGGCTCAGATTGTCTTGGCAGAGCATCTTAACGTGAGTCCAAGCGTGATTAGTGACTACGAGTCTGGTAGGAGGAAATCACCGGGGACCGCCACAATACGGAGGTTCGTGATGGCACTCCTGTCTCTAGATGAGAGATTGGGAGGACAGGTGACGTCTGCATTCGTCAGGCTCATGGACGTTAGCCTAGTCGATCTAAACATAGTACTTGCAATAAGCGAGTTCACGTCACCAATGACTTCGGAAGAGTTCTGCAGGAAACTGAAGTGCGAGGTCCTGTCAGGGAAGGACTATCTCAAGAGGCCCATATACGGTTACACATTGGTTGATGTGGAGAAGGCTGTGAAGGAATTGAACAGCGAGGACTTCCTCAAACTCTTTGGTGCTACCACTGAACGATGCTTGATCTTCACAAGGGTGAACACAGGACGAGCACCAATGATTGCGATAAAGTCGCAGGAGTTCAAGCCTACACTTGTCGTGTTGCATGGAGCCGGGCAGATAGACCGACTGGCACTCGAACTGAGCGAACAGATGCGGATACCAATGGCGGTCAGCAAGATAGGCTCGCTCGATGTGCTCGTGAAAGAACTGCGTGAGATTAGCCCGGGTTAGGAGAGAATCATCTCCAATATGGCCATGCGCGTCACGACACCTGCTTCAACTTGGTCAAAATACCTGGCCTGTGGTGTGAAGTCTACTGCGGTATCCAGCTCGTCTACACGGGGCAATGGATGGAGGATTATCGCGTCCTTCTGCATCAATGCCACCTCTTGCAGTCTGATTCGGAACTTCCCCTTCACCGCTTCATACTCGCCGATGTCAGGGAAACGCTCCTTCTGTATTCTAGTCATGTAGACCACGTCAACATCCTTTACGGCCTCCTCCACACTGTCGACCTCTGTTACTTTGACTCCGGCTCTGAGCATCTCGTCCACGATTGCGGGCTTCATTCGGAGCTGTGGTGGAGCTGCCAGCTTGATGCGGACATCGTAGAGGGACAGCGCCATAGCCAATGAGTGGACCGTGCGACCGTACTTCAGGTCACCACACAAGGAAACGGAAATCCCGTCAATTGAACCTTTCATCTTCTTGATGGAATAGAGGTCGAGAAGGGCTTGAGTTGGGTGTTCTTCCGAGCCGCTGCCGGCGTTGATTATAGGAATCCTTGAAAACTCAGCCGCCAAGCGTGCAGAGCCGTCAAGCGGGTGACGCATGACAATAACGTCTGCATATCGCTCCACGGTCCGAATAGTGTCTGCCAAGGTTTCTCCCTTTCCGCCGGCACTTGAAACGCTGACGTCTGCAAAACCGAGAACCTTGCCTCCTAGACGCAGCATTGCGCTCTCGAATGATAGACGTGTGCGAGTGGACGGCTCAAAGAACAGACAGGCCATGATCTTGTCATGCATCTTGTCGCTTCGCCGAGTGGAGACCTCCTCCATCTCTGAAGCACGTTTGAGAATCGCATCGATATCGTCACGGGTCAGGTCCTGAATACTGATGAGATTGTGGAATCGACTCATTGGCGTCTTCCTCTCTGGTACCGGGGAGAATAACCATTCACTTTAAACTTTCCAGAAACGAGGAAGCTAGCTCTGCCGATTTGAGGAGTTGCGCCCGTGCTTTCGAGCGACCTCAACTTTCCGAATTGGAACCCCAGCCTCTATCAGTAATTGACTGGCAAGCGGGTCTTCATACTCCTCTATGTAGACAATCTCAACGATTCCGGCGTTAATCAACATCTTAGTGCATATGCTGCACGGTCGGGTTGTGCAGTAGAGGATGGCTCCACGAACGCTAACACCATGATAGGCGGCCTGTATGATTGCGTTCTGTTCTGCGTGGAGACCTCTACATAGCTCATGCCGCTCTCCGGGTCGCACACCCAATTCCTCCCTGAGACAGCCCGTCTCATCGCAGTGCCTCAGGCCCTTGGGAGCCCCATTGTATCCTGTAGAGAGAATCTGCGACTCCTTCACAATCACGGCACCCACCTGATTCCTCAGGCATGTGCTTCTTGAGGAGACTAGGTCAGCAATCTCGGAGAAGTATACATCTTTGCTCTTCCGTGCCAAGAACACTCGCACTCCTCCGCTGTCAGCAAGTGTGTGACTTAAGAAGCTCTCCTTCAGAGTGGTGCGGGCCAAATAACGACTCAACGGACAGCCATGTGGACAGGCAATACAATTCACTGTTAGATAGAAAAAGGAGGTAGGTGCATGGACTCTGTTGCAGAAGTCAAGTCCGGAGTCGGCAGAGGAGATAGCATTGACTGATTTGCGCCGAGTGCGGATACTGAGGGCTTCCTGTGCCAGCCTCAGCCATGCGGTGACTGGTCATGACCACTTATGCAACAGAGTCAGGTGCATGACAAAGCTAAAAAGGGTCGTGCAGGTGGCAACTTGCAGCTCAGGCGTTCGCGGCAGCTGCCCCGAAGTTGGACAACCTTGGGCATGCACCGGATCGTGCTTATGTGTCTCTGTGGCACAGAACTCGCGAGGTCAACTCGATACTTTGACTGACCTAGAGAAGTAAGCCGCCCCAGTGCCGGTTCTTGGGAGCAACAAGACTCCTGTGTCCAATCAGCAATGAACGGCAGGACTGACTCGGATGAAGCAACGTAAGGGCAAACTGATAGTATGGCCCGCATATCTTGACTCGGATCTTACAAGGTCCAGAGGACGCAAGATACCTGCAGGTCTTGCAGCTCCGGCGGTGACTGTAAAGATGCTGAAGGAGGCGGCGGACCTAGCAGGGCTTGATTCGGAAGTTCAAGCAGAAAAGAGATACCCGCGCGATAGCACATCGAACCAAGGGTACCTTGTTGTTGAAAACCCTGAATCACACAAGAAAAAGAGGATATTGCTGATGCTTGCTAAGGGCGTCCGAAGAATTGTCGCAAGACAGGAGGCGGAGCGACTTCAGGCGGCCAAGAAGGGCAAGAAGAAGGCGCGTAAGCCGTGAGCTGTACAGGATAGTGTTTCACAGATGCGTCGACTTGGTAGAATAAGTCATGTGTCCCAGCAGGGGCATCTCATACTCAGAACTGAGAAGTCGCCGCCGATTGGCGCCAAGGTAGTCGACAAGAAGGTGAAACCGGTCGGCACGATCATCGATGTCTTTGGGCCGGTCAAGGAACCATATGTTTCGATAAGTCCTGTGAAGGGTGTTGATACTGAAAGCATTGTTGACCAAGTAGTCTACATCTACAAGAAACCTGAGAAGGATGCGAAGCGGTAGACAGCGGAGTGACTTCTGCTTCAGAAAGATATACATCCATGTACTGAGTAGTACATTGAGATACAATAGAAAACAAGCAGCTTCCGAACATTAAATATGGAGCGTTGCCGTTCAGCCGCTTGTTATGTGTCTAGTCCAAGGTCATCAAAATGAGTGTAGCCAACAGCATACTGAACGAGCTACGTGCCGTTGGTAGCAAAGGCCTCCTCATCAGAGAGCTGACCGCTAGACTGAAGCTCGACCAAGAACAGATAGTAATGACGATTAAGCAGTTGATTTCCGAGGGAATGATAATGCAGAAGAACGATGTGGAAGGCACTAAGTACGTCATCAGTGAGGCGATGACCGGAGGCGTAGACCATGGCAAGCTATCAGACTTGAATGGCTGCCCTTGTTTCCACTGTCTCAAGATATCCAGATGCGGCATCAGACAACCAGACTCACCACTCTCATGCAGAAAGCTTGAGGAGTGGGTGGTGGACTCTGGACTCTCCGCGGCGAACTAGTCAGCTTTCCAGGCACCTTTAGGACCTGATGCCAACAGATAGATTTCGGCGCTTGTCTTCCTCGAGGCATCCGGTTTCAGCAGTTTCACACTTTGAAAACTCTTGCGAACTGATTCAAGGAACTCGGTGAAGCCGGGACCCTGGAAAACCTTCGTC
>JACAEL010000086.1 GCA_013388835.1 Candidatus Thorarchaeota archaeon
CTTGCTGTGTCTGACCTAGCATGCTGCGTAGTCTGTGCAGGGCTGGAGAAGTCCCCACAGTATTGGCCAGCAGCTGTTGCGCTGGGGGTGGCTTGGACGCTCATGTTCATTGTCTTTGTTTGCGCAACAATCAATGATGTGTGTCAACAGACTGAGGATCCATTCGAGCGATTCCTGTGGTTCATGTAGGCACTGACAGTCGGAAAGTCAGATGACATCGTATGCCCCGTGACGTAGATGTAGCCGTCCTCCACTGCGATGTTATACCCGACATCGGAATCGGTGCTCCCGAGAAAGCTGCTGTAGGCGAGCATGGGGTCCACGGTCAGGGTGTGTGAGTGGTCGTACTCTGCGACAGAGAAGCCGACACTGTTGTGCTCCAAGACGTTGAATGAGCAGTCCACCGTCTCGCAGTCCTCACACGTCTGATATGCGTACAGGCCACTGTCGGTCAGTGTCACCCTGTCCACTGTCACAGTGACGGAGTCGGCTCCCAGTTCCACGTTGTCAGCGTCCGGATAATGCATTCGGATGGCTGTCGGGTCCGCATGTGGTGCGACCACGAACTCATACTTGAGCGCGCCGTCATGGATGCGGTAGACGAGGTCCACACCGGGGTAGACCTCAGAGTATCGGAGCACCGCGCAGTCCACAAGCCCCGTCCGCCACAGTGCGGGGTCGTTGCTCAGCAGGTAGTTTGTGACAGACCCAGTGGGCTCCTCTCCTCGGGGTACCACTGGTCTACTGCCGGGAAGACAGAGTCGGACGAGCGTGTCGCCCACAACGTAGTAGACCTGTGACTCGCCAAAGTATGCGACGACATCAACTCCCCTACGACAGACGTAGCGGACCCCATCGCTGTTGGGCGCGGCTTCTGCAAAGAACATCATCGAGAGGTCAGGACTCACATTGTCAGTCACATGCCTCTCGTCTTGGTCCATGGTAGATGCTCCAGCATCACTACTGGTCAGGTACATACCCTGAAGGAGTATGGACGCTGGGACTGCCACAGTCACAAGAACAAGGAATACAAGAAGGCGTTTCATCATGACAGTCCTCCCATTGTGCAGCATCGGCACTTTGGTTAAGCTCATTCAGAGGCAACAATCGATTATTACCGTTATGGTGCTCTGCGGCCCTGTTGGAAAGGGTTAGCAGCAGCTGCCGGGTAGCTGGACAATCTTGGCCATCACTGTGCGGTGCTAGTATGCCTCCGTGTGTGAACAGAGAAGCAGAGGTCGACTAGACACTTCATGGACCTCGAGGAGTGACCCCAGTGCCGTCTACTGGGAGCGACAAGACTCCTGTGTCCAGCTTTGTGCAACTAAGAATGAACAGTGTCCGGGCTGTCAACTATCGCTGCGGCTCCTGCAGGAGTGCCTGCCAAGTGACTGACTCCGAGTATCCCATTTGCGTCGGGACGAGTTCCTGTTCACTGAAACCAACTTCCTCAACAGGGATGCCCATTCACTGCAGAGCGAGACATGCTGTAGACCGTGGCGGCCTTCGCCACTTTCTTTTCATAGGAGTACTTCACAACACGTTGTCTGTGTGCCAGCGGAGAAACCATTGGCATCACCCTGTGGGGTGATGACTCACATAGACTACAGCTCTCTAGCAATCGCCGAGCAGTACGAGTTCATGGGTATACTGATTGAGATAGTCAACGAAGTGATCCCGTCTGGTGTGCTCGCCTTGGTGAGCCAGAATTACAAGGACCGCAATGCAGTCGTGAGGCAACTGATTGCAGGCTTGGCTCTGCAACTCGTCCTGTCAAATGCATTGGCCCTGATAATAATCACAAACATGACTCTCTTCGTGGACTTCATGGGCACTTATCCTGAGCTTGCGGAACGGACAGCATCGTATCTCTCACCGAGAGCAGTTGCGCTTCCATTCGCATCTGTGTCGCTGCTACTACTGGTCGGCCTGAAGTCAATGGACCGAGCGAAACTGGCTCTCGGTATAGTGGCCATCAACGTGAAAATCAACATGATGCTCGATGTGTTTCTTGTGTCGCCACTCCCCTTCTCGCTGCAGCTAGGTCTCATGGTTGTAGCCTAGGGATACCTCATTTCGAGTGTTCTATACTGCCTTCTTGCTCTTGTTGCTGCAATCAGGACTCTGCAAGTGAAACGCTTTGAGTTGGGTATGGACCCATTGCGGACTCAGTCCAAGCCTCTCTTCAGCGTCGGTGGATGGACCGGGGCTGACTCGTTCGTCAGGAACCTGTTCTATTTCTTTGTCTTACAGGTGCTAGACTACATGGGCCCAAACGAGTTCGCTGGCTTCCATGGATTTGAGAGGCCTATTCTTCGGAACAGGAAAGACCTACTACATCCTAATCATCAGCTTGGTGCTCAACTTCCTAATCATCCTGCCCTTCTTCCTGTTGATGAGTTCGGCAGTACTGCCCTAGGTGTACGAGTCGGTCATGTTGATGTTTGCGTTCGTTGAGTTCGTGGACTTACTGGTGACCTATGTGTTAGTCCGCCACTTGCTCGGACGAATGTTCACGGCGGGATCCACCACACCAGCCACGATTCAGTGATGCTGGAAGGGATACAGCATGATGTCAGATTGAATGCTATACAAGCAGCAACAAAGGCGCATCAGACTTCACGCGATGCACCATTCTTGTCATGGATGTGGTGCACTCAGACTGTATGCCATCTTTGCCCGCATGAATGAGCAACTGGGAATCCAGTCGTCACGCCGAGTGAGCGACTACTTCGTTCTGGGAACGACGCCCATTCTCTGCAGTTCTCTCTCGAGCACCTCAATTGTGGAGGCAACCTGAGTTCGTCTGGCACAGTAGGAGGCACCGTCCAGCCTGCCCTGCATCAGCTCCGAATCCAATGATGCGAATTCGTTCCGCAGTTCTGCAAGCCTCTCTCGTATGAGGAGTTCATAGGAAGCGCTCTCGGAGGTGGACTGTGATGCCGGGCTGTGTCCTGCATCAATCCGGCCATCTTGGATGTGGTATATCCTATCGGACTGACGGGCCATGTTAGCATCATGAGTGACCATCACGACAGTCTTGCCTAGGTTCCTAACTGCGTCGCGAAGGTACCCGACGACTTCCAGTGCATTTACTGAGTCGAGGACCCCAGTAGGTTCATCGGCCAGAATGACGGGGGGGTCGTTGGCGAGGGCTGTTGCTATGGCAACTCGTTGGCGTTCTCCACCGCTCAACTGAGAGGGCGTGTGTTCCATCCTCTTCTCCATCCCCACGAGCTCCAACAGCTCCCTGGCTCGTGTGCGGCGGGCAGTCTTCTCGACGTTGAAAGCAATCATCGGTAGCTGCACGTTCTCAAACGCGGTCAGCGTAGGAATCAGATTGAGGTCTTGGAACACGTAGCCAATCTTCGTCAGCCTGTACGTGTCCTGTTCCTTCTCGGAGAGCGAAGAGAGAGCCTGCCCGTCGACCTCTATCAGACCCGCTGTGGGTGTATCAATTGCGCCGATGATGTTCAGTAGCGTGGTCTTGCCACTTCCGGACGGGCCCATGATACAGACGAACGTTCCCCTCTCGACACTGAGAGATACTCCTCTGAGAGCTTGAACTTCCACCGTTTCAGTACGGTATACTTTCACAAGGTCAACTGCACGAATCATATCCAAAGTCTCTTCCTCCTGTTGTGTTGGCCACACGTTGTGATTGGGCCCAGAACACGAGATAGATGACAGCAAGCAGGCACAACAACTCTCCGATCAGAAGGATGCTCGGACCAGCATCGACCGAGAACCGAAACGGCACCGTACTGTATCGGAGCGCGCTCAGTGCTCGGATTGAGGAGTATGAGTAGAGGAGTCCGATGGAGACCCCCATCGCGAATGCCAATACGACATACACAGCCAACCCTGACATGAGCATCAGGGTCCTCGTCCGAACAGAGAGTCCTCTCTTCATCAGCATGACAGAGTCACTTCGGAGCTCTGTGCCGTAGGTCATGCAAATGAGAACAGTACCTGTAGAAGTAATGAGGATGCCGAACAGCAGAGCCAGTCCCCGGACAGTATTGATGCCCCGATACTGAGGGCTCTCCAGAAGAGAGGATATGCGCTCGCTTGCAACATGAACAGCCGCGTGCGGGTCCGCCTGAATGATGTCCTCCTCTATTTCTGCGACTGCACTGTCTGGCATGAGCTTGGTCAGAATCCGTATGTCCATCGAGATTCCTTCTGCTTCGAGGACCACCATCGAATCCAACGGGACGATAAGCACTCCCAGACTGTCAGTTGTCGCGGGGTATGGAAAGTGCTCTATCATGGCACTCACAGTCACATTAGTAGGACTGGGAGAAGATGGGTACCGGGACACCGGTAACACCTCACCAACATCGCAACCTAGTTGCTCGAGAATCGAACGTTCTGCCAGGCATTCAGTCCCGTTCAATGAGGACATGAGACTCTTGGCAGGACCCGCTGGGAACCAGTCTGACTCATAGTAGGCGGCGTCAGGCCAGGTCTCCGTTTCAATCGCAACCACTGAGACTGTGTAGTGCGCAATGTATAGATCAAGTATGTAAATCACGGTGGAGTAGAGCACGGCCTCAGCCGCATCGACCGCACTCCGAGTGGCATTCAGATGACTAGGATTGGATAGTATCACGGTCATATCTGAACCAGTCTCAGCATGAATGGCCCTTGCATCGTGGTCGAGCTGGGAAGAGGCGAGTATCGGATTCATTGTGGAGACTGCAACGAGAGCTGACAGTATGAATAGGAGGGATACGCGCATCCGAACATCCTTCATCAAGCGGCCCGCAGAGAGTGAACCCATGTCCCCACCTACAAGCCTCCCAACTCTCACCGCAAGACGTCTTAGCGGCTCTTGGTACCTGCTGGCCCAGACTGCCAACCCATAGGTGAGAAGCAGAGGACCAGCTGTGCGAATGGGTCCAGTCCCAGCCTCCATGATTGAGAATAGTATTAGGGCCAGAACACCTGATCCCGATGGCATAGTCGCTTGGTAGAATTCACCATGACCGAGAAGGTCGTACAGAATCTGAGCTGAGGAGAGAAGAACAAGTATGGACCCGAGCCGCAGGTGCAGTGTGGACTCGTGGAGACTCTGAGTGTGCTCACCGGACACAAGGTCCACCAGGTTTTCTTTGGCCGCAGTGCGGAGAACTGGATAGGATGCGACCATGGAGACCACTACTATCAGTGTGACTGTCAGAATGAGTGAGGGGAGAAGAGAGGACGCGCCATTTGACCACAGAGGACCTATGCTCGTGTGAGGTGAAGTGATGACAAGGACAGCAACGAAGCCAATGACATATCCCGTCAACCCACCTATTAGCCCATAGACCAACGATTCCCACATCAAGAGCCGCTTTGCCGCAGTGACGCTGAAGCCTCTGATTCTCAGTTGTCCGATTTCACGCCTTCTGCGCTTCCATGTGATAGTGTTTGAGACATGAACAAGGTACAATGAGACAAAGAGGACTGTTATGAGGGTCTCCTGTGCTTGGACCGCCTGCGTCTGGGACCAAGAAGAGATCCTGTTCATCAGAGAGTAGAGGTAGTTGGTCACTGTGGAGAATCTGGAGACACTGCGTATCCGATTGGTCACCGAGTTCGTCATCAGTCTCAACTGAAGGATGGACACGTCCAGTTGAAACGGATTGATTATGCTGTCCTGAATGTCGACCAAGATCAAGTTTGAGTATCCGAATAGGGATTTGCCATCAGATTCTGCTTCGACTAATGCGAGCAGCCATGTATAATCGACAATGACCACCTCTTCGGAGGGTGGAGTGGGTCGGTCCTCCGCACGCTCGAACACACCTTGGGCCACGCTGTCCAATAGTGGGGGGACGTCAACCGCAGCAATATCGCTCAGACTCACGTTGAGGTGCAGCGGACCATCGATAGTGAACAGTGACACGTCTAGAACCAATGTGGTGTTCTTGCCGGAGTATACTCCGAACGGTCCGGCATCGGACACTAGGGCTTCATCAGCACCACTTGACGTGTCCCACCCGGACGGTCTCGTCGAGGCGAAGAAGTGAGTCCCGGAGTCGATTGCTATTATCGTAGTGTTGTGTTGTTCTGTCGGAGTCTTGTTCTCGTAGAGAAGGCCACCCAAGATAGCGAAACGTTCGCATGAGTGAACTCCACTCATGCCCTGTATGTCTTGCTCCATTGATTGGCTCTCGTTGTAGTCGATTCCGTCATGCAGTGACATGTCCACAACAAGGTCCACAAGAACATCACGTTCCGCTTGAACAACGGCTTCGGTCACAGAGAGGGAGAGCACAAGGTTTGACTGTGTTATCATTGTTGAACACAGAACCAAGAATAGAAGTGTGAGGACCGACGCGGCCTTGTCCCGTCTTATCCGTTTCACCAGAATTGTTCCAGTCTGCACCTAGCGTGGCCTCCACTTCGTGACATGACATGCGAGTCGTAGTGCAGCGACGCAAGTCATCATGGTGAGTGGGATGAAGACAGCGGAGAAGCCGCCCACTGCGAGCCTCGCGGAGACCAGAGTGACTTGGGTTCCCTGAAACATACTCTGGCTCAGCCCTACAGAGGTGAAGACTCCGATGAGCACACCAACCAGCATGAAGGTCATCAGAGGAACAATCTCCCAGTATAGAAGAGTGCCGATGCTAGACCGTCCGAATCCACGAAACAGCATGTTTCGAATCTCCTCTCTTCGGCTCTCTCTTGTCGCGAGCATCAGCGCCGATACTCCAAGGAGTGAGATGATGACTGAGAACACGACATTGACCAATCTGAGACTGAGCATGGCTGTGGCAAGTCTGGTCTGCAGTGAGACTGTCTCCTCCGAGGTCTTGATCTGATACACCGGTAGGTGTAGCGCATCTATTGCGCTCGCAACCTCCGTTCTCATCGCACCATCGCTGACTCTAACGAGAGCCCTCTTCTGCGGAAGTATCAGGCCCTGAAGAAGTTCACAGAACTGCGCACCTACATATGACCATGTCCTTTCGCAGTAGTACTCGACTGAGGAACCACCAAAGCCCTGAACCACTATTGGAACCGGTGTTGGTCCAAAGAGCCCGCAGATGAGAAGAGACCATGAGTGATTCTCAAGATACAATGACACTGTGTCACCCAAGTGGAGTCCGAGCCGTGCAGCAACGAGCCGCTCCAGTACAATCGTGTTGTTGCTGTCAAGCAGCGTCAGCCCCTTGGAAGCATCTGCAAATGTGAACCACTCTGGCCGAGAGTATGCGGCAGACTCCCAAGTGTCGGGGGTGACTGCTCTTAGCGAGATCGACTCTGTGACTGTGTTCAGAGTGAACCGCCGCTCGATGGTGATGGCCTCGACTGCGGTGATACTGAGGACCTGTTGCATGACATGCGTGTCTTCGTCTCCGCGGATGAAGAAGGAGACATCTGCACCATTGTCCACTAGAGCACGTTCCTGGCTCTGCAGAATTGTCGTGTCAAGGGCCAGTGACGTCCAGGAGGCGTATCCGACAGTGAGTGCAAGTACAAGAGCCAACTGAAGGTTTCGTTGTTGGTGTCTGGACAGATTCCTTGATGCAAGTGTTCCGATTGTTCCTCTCAGTCTTGTCGAGATGCCTGACAACACGTAGAGTACATTCTCTGACGACGAGGCCATGCGTGCAAGACCGTAGAGTAGCAGCACAGGTCCCAATACATTGAGTATGCTGTCAATGGACAACCACACCTGGAGTAGGAACAGAAGATACGCGTCAAGTCCGCCTCCTGAAGCGACAAGTATCTCATACGGTGCTATGTCGAGTGCCCATGCAATCATCTTGTAAAGACCAAGAGCAGTGCAGAGCGCGGGGACGAACCTGCTCATCGAAACCTGTTCCTCCTCTGACGGGTCGTGTGCAGTCATCCCAAGACTGTGCCCATGCACGGACCTATAGCTGGCACGCGATGCATAGACCGTGATCGTAGCCGTGATTCCCACTATTACCAAGACCATCTCCACGGAGAAAAGACTCACTGTGCCACTTGACAGGAATATGACTGAGATCAGCAGCCCGAGTAGCATACCAACAATTGACGCTAGAACCGCAACAAGGAGGGACTCCCAGGTCTGAGCGATTCGAATGAATCCTGACGAGTACCCCTTGGTTCTCAGAAGACCAACCTCGTGTCTTCTTCTCCGGGCAGTGCGCAGTCCTTGGAGTTGTAACACAACGAATGCTAGGAAGAACATCGGAATGAGACTGGTGAATAGCCCCAATGACAGGCCATCGTAGTACTGCTTCAGAGTGTCCAGCGCACCTTCAAGATTCGAACCCACCACAAAGCGCCCGTGGCCACTCAGTGCTGAGGATAGTCTCAGCTTCATCGTGTCAACCAAGCTTTGCGTCATGCCCATTACTACTGCCTGTTGAACCATGTGCTGATCCAGCCAGACAACTGTGTTGGTCAGCAGCGTAGCGGGACTTATGGTGGCTCCCACGCCTGCAAGGTAATCAAGTATTGGGGCCATGGTCTTATTGTAATTGACAAGAAGGATGACGGTAGGTTGGGACAACGATATCATTCCTGGAGCGCGTGAGTACTCAAGAAGCAGTGCAGACAGGTCGATACCCGTTGACACCAGTCCAGTCACATTGAGGTCCAGTGGTAGGTATGGAACTGTGGTGCTCCCCTGCCTCATGTATGGGATGTAGACGGGAACTGTGCTGTTCAGCGGATAGTGTGACGCATCTTGGGTATCAAGGACAACCAGACACTGATTCTCCCGGGGTGTCCCGGTGCCTGTTCGAAAGGTGAAGTCATTCCAGACTGCCGAGTCCTCTTGCAAGGCCACGACTCCTATCACGGGTGACGAGTTTCCATAGGACATAACTGAGAACATGACCGTTTCAGTACGGGCGACGCCTTCCACTGAGCTCAACAGCATCGCGCGTAGACGGAGCTCGGCATCAGACAGAAGGGCCTGATACTCAACGTTCATGTCAAACACAATCTGCTGAGCGGTGTCAACCATTGCTTGCTGGTACAGGAAGCCGGAAGACACATACATCAGTGTGAGTGAGAGAGCGACGACTGAATACCCAATGCTGTCGTTGAGGAGAGCCCGCTTCCTTCTCTGCGCCTGCTTCGTGGCGTAGGTCAATGCATTAAGGAAGAACGTCATCGGCTCTCTGTCGCTCCTCGAATCAGATCTCTCTCCTCTTGGATGGCCTTGGTTGCTTCCCAGTCGAAGAGTCTCTTCGTGTGTGTCTCCTTTGTGCACGCTTGAGTGCCTTCACCGAGATGACGAAGAAGACACCAAAGGCTCCAGCCCCCGCTATAAGAAGAATGCCGGTGAGCGGGATGGGAAGAACCTCTTGCCGGGGACCCAGATCAAAGTTGGTGCGAACAAGGGATATCTTTCCAATGCCGAACGTGCAACCTGCTGCACCCATGAGAAGGAAGTCCATTGGCGTGTTTGCCACCCAAAGCAGCAGCCCTGTGTCAGTGTCAAAGTAGTAGACGGATGTGTGGCTATTGCCCAAGATGTCGCTGCCTGAGCAACTGAAGTCGAATTCTAGCTGCAGGCCTTCGCCAACACTTATCGCCACTGGGTCTGAGTAGTGGTTACGAGTGCCCTCCAGAGGCGAAAAACCATCTCGTGATGACATTACTTCCGTCGTCTCCCATTTGGAATCACCAAACAGCCTGAATACGCCAGTCATGCCAGAGTGACTCCCGTTGTGTACAGAGTACTCGCCAGAGCTGAGCTGGAGACTGAAGGTGAACGTCGTCTGAAGATCATACTTGGCAGGGTTTTGAGACGTGAATGAGGCAAGGAACAAGTGAGTGTCCGATGTGTTGCCTATTACTTCCAGACGGAGTGTTAGCTCAATCATGTCTCCTTGGTAGCCAATCACATAGCTGGCGTTCTCGAGCTGTACATGTAAGAACACGTACTTGTACTCAAAGTAGGTCCCGATTGCAAGAGATGCTGTCGAGTACCCCCTCTGATACTGCGGAGATCCAACACCAGTAGCCGCATTCAGGAGCGCAGCGTGTACGTGTGAGCCTCCTGTGGGTAGAGTCAGTGGTATGGCAACCATGGTGATCAGTAGTATTGGGACTGCAAGTGCCCCCCGCAGTTTAACTAGCGGCTTCCTGCGTTCTGCACTCATGATAATCACATCCCATTTCATGTTCTCTGTGTAGTGGGATTGTCACCTCCAACGAGCTCATGGACATCGAGGATTAACAAGAAAGGGGGCAGACCTGTTTCTAGGAACAGGTCAAGCCCACTCTACGTCATGATGCTCGGAGTCAGTAGACATCCATTAGGTACGATAGTCGACAAAGACAAAGGTATTGCCTGTGGGACCCTGAAGATACACATCCGTGCACAGTGTGGCGGTTTGGCGGGTAAGCACAATCAAACCCCAAGGAGTGGGGAGACCAACCCCAATCTCGTAAAAGCAGATCACTCTTACGAAGTTGATGTAGCCAAGCGTGTCATACAAGATGGGTGGTGAGTTAAATATCAGGACAGGCCATACCAGATAGTATGATGGATTGGCGTTATACCAAGTGAGATGCCAGTTGGCCCCTTCTACGGCGGTAGCGATTCCAATATACGAACCAAACCAATTCCAGCCAGTCCAAGCATCATTGCAATAGACCTTATAGGTATGTGTTGCAGTCACAGCACTTGCAGTTGGCATAGTCAGTCCTACAACTGCTATTCCCGACAATGCAAGCGCCAAAGCCAGTGAGGCAAGATAGAGTTCACTTTCCTTCATGGTCTGTTCTACTCCGGTCAATGACCAAAGCTGGACAATGTATTGGGAATATGCGCTAGCACGAAACTCGGCGCACCCCTTCTCAGCCAAGTCGAAACCGACCGTAGATTGAATTCGTTACTCCATATAAGCGTTTTTGCATTCAAGACTCTGTTGCAGAAGTCATGTCCGGAATTGCAGAGGAGGTATCGCTCTGCCTGATTTGTCATGCGAAGCCAGCCCATGTGCCAGTTTCAGTCCTGAAGCGACAGGTTGAAGCCACTTATGCAACGGAGTTGACACTCAACGCCAGTGTGAAGAATCACCTCCCGTCACACTCCACGGAGTTCAGGCATTCCATGTCATGAAGAACGGCCTTCATGAGCAGTTCTCTCCCGTTCCCTGTATCCTCTTGTACTTGGAATCCCTGTGAATCGCACCTTCAGTGAGCATATGACCACAGGTTGCGACCTCTGTCTCAGCTCTCTTTTTCAGGCATACTGCTGATAGCCTCATACTGCTCATTCACTCTGGTATCGTGGCTGGCGTACCCCTATCCCTTCAGCCCGCTCACCAACTATCTCAGCAGACTGGGCAACTTCGAATACAGCCCACTCGGCGCTTATGCCTACAACATTGGCTGTGTTGTCACCGGCGTTTTGCTCCTGTTCTTTTTCGCAGACCTGCAGAGTCTGTCGCTTCGAACCCGCGCTCAGAGAGTGTTGCTGGCAGCTGGCCAGCTGATCGGTCTGTGTTCTGCAGTGGCGCTGATGATGATAGGGGTCTTCTCGGAAGACCAGGGAGCTCCCCACATGCTTGCCTCATCCGTATTCTTTGAACTGAACTTCGCAGTGCTGCTCATTGTGGGACTGTCATGCGCCGCAGAACGTGGGCTTCTGCGATATGCCGGGCTGTATAGCATCTTTGTAGCACTATCAAGTGTTGTGCTTGCGTTGAGTGTCGGAGGTCCTGTCATCGAGTGGTACACGGTCTTCGCGTCGCTGTTATTTGTCGCACAGGTATCGTACATTGTCTTCAGGTCCGCTCACTCTCGCCCTGCACCAATGATAGAGACCGCATTTCCCGACAAGTAAGCTAATAAGCCATTGCCACCTCGCCAAGTGCGCAGGTCCCGAAGCAACAGGCGCTTCCCACTCAGGTTCAATGCTGTGTTTTCACATCGCGAGACCCCGGAGGATTACGCTCGTTTTGTACGGCCTGCAATTCGCTAGCAAGAGAGATTAGAAATGGCGGAAGAAAGAGAGCCAGTACTGGCTACTGTGGCTGAGCTGAAGCCACGAATGAAGAACGTCACAATCACGTTCAGGGTTGTGAACAAGGGCGAGGAACGAGAGGTCTCCTCCCGCGATGATGGAGCCACGCACCGAGTGGCTGATGCAGTGGTTGGGGATTCAACCGGTACAGTGCAAGTCCCTCTCTGGGATGATGCAATCGACACCGTTCAGGTTGGAACGACCTACACCCTGACGAATGGCTACACCGGTCTCTTCAGGGGCAACCTCCGACTGAACATTGGCAAGTTCGGTCAGCTCACAGAGGCTGATACTCCAATCGAGGAGGTCAAGGAAGACAATGACATGTCGGCCGAGGAGCACGAAGATGACCGACGTCGCGGCGGCTACGGTGGTGGCGGCCGAGGTGGCGGCTATGGCGGCGGTGGTGGTGGCTACGGTGGTGGCTACGGTGGCGGTGGTGGCGGCTATGGCGGCAGCCGAGACCGTGGTGACCGTGACCGAGGCAGAGGTCGAGACCGTGGCGGCTATGGCGGACGTGACAGACGTCGCTAGTCCCCACAATCAGTGTGAATGCGTCTGAAGTTCGTGTCTCTGTGTCAAGACACACAAGAGAAGACTAGAGGGGAGCCGAATGCGGTCTCCCCTGTTTCTGTTTCTCTTTCTCTTTCTGTTTCCGTTTCCGTTTCCGTTTCCCTTCCGTGGCATCATCTCGTTCGATTACATGCTCACACGGTACCACTCATGAATGGGACTTGATTGTGTTCTGGTCTCAAACCCACTCGAGGATGAAGAGGCCTCTCTCATGATTCGCCTCCATACTGGGGCCTTCTTCCTGAAGTTCCACTAGCCCGAACGTGTGAGGGCATAGACCACCATGTCATTGGTGCCACACACAACATTGTCTGTCAAGGTGACCCTGAAGAGCTCGACCAGCGTCCAGCCCCTGAATGAGAGACAGTATCTGAGATAGACGATCCATGGGTCATAGAATATCACATGTGTACAGTTCTTGGATATCAGGTAGTCGACTACTTCGAGGGTGGTGTTACAGTTATGGAGCACGGGTGGCGTCACAAGGCCAAAGACATCCAGGACAGTCCCTCGCCAGAGATACCCAATCGCACCCACATCATAGACTGCAATCACAGCGTCTGCCGGGAGGTTCTCGCTGGCCCACCTAGCGCAGGAGACCTGCATCTCGCTGATGTTCTTGACCTGATTTGCATGGATGTTCAGGTGGTGACCATACCATGGTGCCACCGGAACAAACAGGATTAGTATCACCACTACGGTTGCCGTTCTTGTGAGGTCGCCTTGTGACAGGTGTGCTGCACTCCTGCCACTTGACCACAGACGTTCAAGGACCAACGTGACACCCACAACGAATATGATGCCCATCAGGTCGAACAGTGGGACCAGGTATCGTGCATCGAACAGGAGGGCAGTTGCAGGCATGGTGAGGTGATAGAGCAGGAAGAATGATGATGCGAGGATGGTCTCGTAGGGTCTTCCTTTCAGGACAGGGAAAACGGCCACAACAATGGCGACATCGATATAGAAGAGTTCTCCCGTAAGCCACGCGAGCCACCATCCGGTCCAGAGCTGATATGCCTGCTCGTCGGGAATGAACCGAAGCTTCGCGTAGTATGAGTCTGGCAGTGGCAGCCCTGTCACGTTGAGGCAGTGCAGTGTCCACGGCAGTGCAATCAGCCCTGCGAGTATGAACATCGAAAACAACCACCCACTGCGCCTGAGCGTCAGTTGTCTCTTCCGGAGGACTTGAAGGACTCTGACGGGAAAGCAGAGTGCAACTATGAGCACGAACTCCGGTCTGCACAGGTAGGCAAGTCCTGCGACGATGCCGAGTAGTGGGTCGTAGCGTTGTTCGAGCCGGGGTAACCAGAGTAGGGCGAGGAGGAGGAAGAACATGGCCAGCGGGGTCTCCATGCCTGAGAGCATCAGACCGGTGTTACGAGGAGTAATCACGAACACGACCTGTCCAACCAGCCCCACTTCCCATCTACCAGTATGCTGTCTTACCAGTTCACCCACCAGGAATGTGTCCAGCACGTAGAGAGCTGCAGAGATGAATGTCACGGCAGCCACCACGGTTTCCATTTCGTAGCCCAGTATGAAGATGGGCGACAGCAGTACAGACCACAGAGGAGCAGAACTGCCGGTGCTGGGAATGCCTCCCGAGTACTCCCACGGATATCCCTCGAAGATTGTCCTTGCGTACTGAACGTGAATCCACGAGTCATCGAAAGAGAAGCCGTAGACCCCCCATCCCGCGTTGACTGCCATACAGTGCAACACGGTCAATAGGGTCAGCAAGAGAACAAACAGAAGACCGGAAGCGGCAGAGGGTGGCCGTTGCTTCAAGGCCAGCGTGAGCACCCTTCTGGTCAGGCCGTGGATAGTCTTCTGTGTGTCCGTGTTGGTGGCAGTCCCGGATTGGTCCTCAGCAGCACTTCCGTCCACATTTCCCGCCGGTAGCAGCTGCTCATTCAGTGCACCATAAACCTGTCGCCGAGTGAGTCGTACGGAGGTCGCGTTGTCTTAGCGACAACTGCTCTGCATGAGGCCGTAGACAGGAACCGATAACCCTGTGCGTGCCTCTCTCTGTATGCGTTCGAGATCCTTTGTAATCTCCATCGCGGCCCTCTTGCCTTCCTGGTGCGGCAGTCTTCTGGCAAGAGTTAGGGCGTACTTGATGTACGATACCGCGTCATCGTTTCTCCCCTGCGAATAGTAGACTCTCGACAGGTTCCATGCTGCCAGTATGTTATCGCGGTCAACTCGTAGTGCGTCACGGAGGAGCGTCTCTGCTCGCGAATAGTCTTCTCTGGCAAAGGCCTTGATTCCAAGTGACGTCATTCGCTGCGACCACGCAGTGAGCGAGCTTTGAGACAGAAAGCTCGTCGCTCCGTGCCTTGCCAGCGGCCGAGCCGCAGTGCATACAGTTGAGGTTGCAGCGCAGGGTGGTCTCCCAGACGGCAGAGCCCGGCCCAGGTCTTGCCATGCGGTTCTCCTCTGCTCTCAGTGGGACCCCGGACTCATAAGGTTCGTTGTGTAAGCACAGCCGTCTCTATACATGGCGTAGCCACAGTGCCATCTGATTCTCGCCATCAAATGCGATATGAACCCAGTACTATCGGCGATGCCAGTCGCGTCATCTCTCACCTGATGGCAAGGGCGTGACATATATGTCACCATGCGGTCGTTTCATATCTGTTGCCTTTCCGTCTGAGTGGTGTAGCACACTCAGGACGCTGGTGATGGAGTCGGCGCGCGTTATCACTCTCACATTGCTCTTGCGATGAGGGCAGTGGTATGCAACCGCGCTCATGCAGTCCGCGTGCTTTGGTACGTACTGTCTCTCGCCATCCACCTCAACCTCTTCGACGTGAAACGACATCGGTACCCCCATGATGGACACGTAGTCCCCAACAATCTGCGTTCTTGGCTCTGGCTGAATCGGCACCACAGTCCGAACTTCATACTCGCCAGATTCCATCTTGTCACACCGAAAAGAACCCACGAGACTCACCTCGGCGGGCATGCTGGCGTGGCCGAAGTAGGGACTATAGTGATACATGCGGAGCCGTAGTGCTCTCTCAAGTGCTTGGCGCATTCTCTCGTCAGGTGTGCTGAAGTACACCCTGAATGCTGGATTCACCAGAACACTGGAAGAGACCGCTGTTGTCGCTGCGAACTGCCCTGTCGTGTCGACCGATGCGGGTCGAGTCGAGTCACTCAAGTACCCAGTGGGGTTTCCTTCCGGTCTGTCGCGTCTGTCTGCATACGCCGCCAACATGCCGGGTCTGGTCACTTCAACTGCAACCGTAGCGCTTCGAAGGGGATGACCTTGAGCCCAATAAGAGTTGCGCGGCAGACCAAGCATTGCTCCGACCATGCCGAGAATCGCCGTGCGCGGCGGAAATGGAAATGTCACAACGGACCGAGTGCTCCCGGGCACCTTGAACAAGGCGTGGGCACCCGAAACGTCGAATACCAGGAGCCGTGCTGACATTGGTCTTCCTCAATACTCAGTTCTGATGTTCCCTACCAGACTCCAACCCTTCTTGTTGCCTGATCGGAGCGTGTCTGCGTGAATCTGGAGATAAACATAAGTGGTTTCCAACGCCACTTCTTGTGTGAACGGGACGTCCTAGTAATTCTTGCGATGTGAATCACGTACATCGGTGGTGCATACGTCTTTGGATCGACTTGCTGAGTTGGAGCGTAGGGTGAGTGAGCTCGAGGAGCAGCTCAGAGAGTTGAGCGAACGCCTTGAGTGGGTGACTGACTACTTGGAACCGATGACTGCAGCCAGCGGTGACTCTCTTGACAGCGGCTACTTCCAACTGAGAGCTCGAGAGGCCACGAGGAGACAGGTCTTGAGGAAACAGGCCTTGAAGAGAGAGGCCTCCAAGAGAGAGTCTCAAGACCCGTCTAACGACTGAGACCGTGGGGGCTGCCCGCGAAGACCGTCTGTCTTTGGTTGGACTCATCGTGCACGGTATTGTTGTTGTTCCCGTCAGATGGCATTAGGTTGACTCTTCGAGGTCTCATGAAGCGTTTAGCACATTTCCGAAGTTGTGTGACGCGCAGAGTCATGTGTGGATCACCCTGCGCATGCCGAAGACTGCCCGACTTCGCGGCAGCTGCTGGCCCATAAGTGATTCTTGCCTTCCCATATACCGAGCTCCTGTTCATGTATGGTTTGCTACATTCTGGGACCTCATAGAACGAACAGATATCATTCACATGGTATACATGAGGGCAAATGGCACACCATAAAGAGGTCGATGTTCGCTTTCTATCATCAGGTGAGCGTTTCAATATCCATTCGGACCATGATGACGGCACAGAGTATCGGATAATAACTCGAAGAGGATATATGCGACGCTTTCCACTAAACGGCTTACAATTTAGCGTCTCCTAGGTGCAACTATGATGCTGGTCATGAGCAAGCGCACAATCGGCACCCGGTCTGTAGCGACCATTACGGAGTACGCGTGGAAAACAGATGAAGTGATCCAAGGGGTTGACAGTGGAAGGGTCCGAAGCCATATCTGAGCACAAGAGCGTCGCACCCCCGCAAAGCGCCATGGTCATCGGCGGCGGGGTCGCAGGGCTCCAGGCGGCACTTGACCTCGCCAATCAGGGTTATCAGGTCCACCTGGTAGAGAGGCGCACTTCGATAGGCGGGCGGATGGCGGCAATCGACAAGACATTTCCTACTTTGGACTGTAGCGCGTGCATACTGACACCAAGGTTGAGTGAAGTGTCACGTCATCCGAACATTCGGATTCACACGAATGCGCAGGTACGGAAGGTCCGCGGACGTGCGGGCAACTTCACAGTAGAGCTACTGAAGAAGGCGAGGTACGTACTGGAAGACAAGTGCAGTGGATGTGGGGAGTGTGTAGAGGTCTGCCCCATCGAGACTCCAAATGAGTTCGATGAGAACATTGGCTTCCGGAAGGCGATCTACATTCCGTTCCCGCAGGCGACCCCGCATGTCTATGCGATTGACAAACGAGACCATGCTGCCTGCAGAGTCAACTGTCCGGCGGGTGTCAACACTCAGGCGTTCGTGACACTGCTCATGCAGGAGCGCTTTGATGAGGCTCTGAAGATAGTGCGAGAAGCGATTCCCTTTCCGGGCGCATTGGGCAGAGTGTGCATTGGATTCTGTGAGACACAGTGTGCGAGAGGCAACTATGACCAGAGTATCAGCATACGGAACCTTCACAGATTCCTGGCTGACTATGAGAGGATGTACAAGAAACCCGCTCCTGTTGAGGCGAAGATTGACAAGACGGACCGGGTAGCCGTCATAGGTGCGGGTCCGGCAGGGATTGGTTGTGCCTATCACCTTGCGAAGATGGGTTATCCTGTGACTGTATTTGAGAAACGAGAGCGCCCCGGAGGACTCATGCGGTACGCCATTCCGGAATACAGGCTTCCGCGCGAGATACTCGATGAAGAGATTGAGCGCGTCCGACAGCACGGGGTCGAGTTTGTGTTCGGCACCGAAGTCACATCTCCCAAGTCACTGCTGGAGAAGGGTTTCAAGGCAGTATTCATCGCCACCGGTGCATCGAAGAGCAACAAGCTGATGGTCGAGGGTGAGGAGGCTGGTGGGGTCTATCACGCCATCGACTTCTTGGACCGTGTGTCTCGAGGAGAGAAGGTGAAGATAGGCAAACGTGTGGCTGTTGTGGGCGGGGGTGACGCTGCAGTGGACTCGTGTCGTGTTGCCGTGAGGTTGGGGGCCGAAGAGGTCACCATGATCTACCGGCGGTCACAGGTGGAGATTCCAGCCATACCTGGGGAGGTTGAGGATGCAAGTCAAGAGGGGGTCCGATTCATGTTCCTGACGGCGCCGACGAAGGTACTATCGGCGAAGGGTCATGTGACCGGGCTCAGACTCATACGGATGAAACTTGGTGAAGAGGACAGGTCAGGACGAAGGCGTCCGATTCCAATTCATGACTCAGACTTCACACTCGCTTGCGACACACTCATCATAGCGGTTGGTCAGAGTGTTGAGACGACCGAACTGCACAAGGACGTCGAACTGACAGAGTATGGAACCATTCAGGCAGACCCCATCTCGTTGATGACAAGCGTACCCGGTGTCTTTGCTGGCGGTGATGTTGTCCTTGGACCTGCGACCGTTGTCAAGGCGCTCGGTCAGGGCAGAGAGGCAGCTAAGTCCATCGACCGATATCTTCGCGGCGTGGACCTGCAAGAGGGCAGAGAGGCAAAGCAGTATGTCATTGCGAAGCCAGAGATCAACCCTGCCAAGTTCGTGTCAACACCGCGGGCAGAGATGCCCAAACAGAAGATCAGTCGGAGGAAAAACTCGTTCATCGAAGTAGAGCTAGGCTTTGACGAGTCTCAGGCGGTGAGTGAGGCGGGACGCTGTCTTGGATGCACAGTCTGCTGCGAGTGCGGGATGTGTGTGCAGGCGTGCGAGCGAAAAGCCATCGATCACAGTCAGGAGGACCAGGTCCTCAGCCTCAATGTCGGGGCCATCGTCATGGCGACAGGGTATGAGCTGTTCGATGTCAGCGACTATCCGCGACTCGGTTATGGCAGACTCGCAAATGTGATCAATGCCATGGAGTACGAGCGTCTCATCAACGCTGCGGGCCCGACACAGGGGAATCTAATACGGTTGAGTGACGGGAGAATACCCAAGAACGTGGCCTTTGTTCAGTGTGTCGGAGCTCGGGATGTATCGAAGGATGTCCCGAACTGCTCAAGGGTATGCTGTATGTACGGCATCAAGAACGCGGTCATGTGCAGGGAGCACAACCCAGACGCGAAGGTCACCGTATACTATGCCGACATCAGGGCGTTTGGAAAGGGCTTCGAGGAGTTCTACAACATGGCGAAGACACGGTTTGGTGTCGAGTTTGTAAGAGGTCGTGTTGCAGAAGTCGAGGAAGATCCACACACGGGCGACCTGACCGTCTTTGTCGAGAACACCGAGGGATTCGAGCCGCACAAGAGGACACATGATCTTGTGGTACTCAGTCCCGGTATTCTACCGCCCAAGGGAAGTCGCGAACTGGCAGAAGAGCTGGGCGTGATGCTTGACAATGATGGATACGTCGAGCCTCGCGATGAGATTGTCTCTCCGGTCGACACACATGTCCCAGGTGTGTTTGTGGCCGGATGTGCTGCCAGTCCAAAAGACATCCCTGACAGTGTGACTGCAGGGAGTGCTGCGGCAATGCGAGCAAGCATAGTCCTGGCCAAGGCAAGGAATGCCGCTGGCACGGATGGAAGGTGATGAAGATGACTGAATTGCACACTCCGAACTCGAGTTTCGCAGAAGAGATTGCGAAGATTCCCGGAGGCGAAGCGATAAACAAGTGTATTCAGTGCGGGATCTGTACTGCGTCTTGTGTCATATCGCGAGCGACTGACAAGTATCATCCTCGGAAGCTCATACAGAAGATACTACTGGGCAAACGAGAAGAAGTCCTGAGCAGCATTCAGCCGTGGTTGTGTATGACGTGCAGACTCTGTGAGGAACGGTGCCAGGAGGGGGTGTCTCCAGCTGAGATATTCCATGCCGTGCGTGAGATTGCTGCACGCGAAGGTCGAGTGCCGACCCCGTTCCGAAAGGCAATAGACACGGTCCTGGCAGATGGATGGATGTTGAAGGATGCGTACAGCGACTTCATTGAGGACGAACGCGCTGACCTTGGCCTGAACCCCCATCTCTCTTGGGACAAGGCGTTCGTCAACAGAGTGAAGCGCCGCTACTTCTCACAGGGGGCTGACCAATGAAGGAGATCCTCCTGTATAGAGGATGCACTACACCTGTGCGTCTGCCCGCCTACGAGGCTGCGACAATCGCAGTTCTCAAGAAGCTTGGTGTGTCAGTCCTTGAGATGAACGACGTCAACTGCTGTGGTGCCCAGTACATAGAGTCATTGAGTCGTTCCGCGTACGCGGCCATGAGCGGCAGAATCCTCGCCCTGGCAGAGGAAGAGGGAAAGGACATTCTTGCTCTCTGCGGTGCGTGTTCCGGGTCGCTCAAGATCAACAAGCACTACCTTGACAACAACGAGGCAGCACGCAGGGAGCTGAACGACATCCTTGCGGAAGAAGGCCTCAGGTACTCTGGCAAGGCGCGTGTCAGGCATCTTCTTCAGGTGTTGAGCGAGGACATAGGATACTCTGAGATTGAGCGTGCCATCGTAAGACCGTATGAAGGGATCAAGTTGGCAGCCCACTATGGCTGTCATGTGACTCGCCCATACGACATCGTTGGAGTCGACGACCCTGAGAACCCCACTATCATCGACCGCATAGTCGAGCTGGCGGGAGGAGAGGCGGTCGACTATGCCGGCAAGACCCGTTGCTGCGGCGGCCCCATTCTGGCAATGGACCCATCCACTGCGGCCAAGATAGGGCTTGAGAAGATACACAACATCGCTGCGGCAGGTGCTCAGGGAATCGTCACGGCGTGCGTCTTCTGTGACATCCAGCTCACGCAAGTGCAGTTTGGAGAGTCTCAGGAATCTGTTGCCAAGATACCAGTCATACCCGTTGTGCAGTATCTGGGTGTTGCCATGGGAATAAGTGAAGATGTACTTGGACTTCAGATGAACAAGATAAGTCCACATGCGATCATCAGCGCAGGAGGAAGGTAATGTATGACTGTGACGGATGAACCTAGAATCGGCGTGTTTGTGTGCCACTGTGGTCACAACATCGCGGGTACCGTTGATGTGCGTAGAGTTGCGACTGTCTCGTCGCAGCTTCCCAACGTGGTGTTCTCAACGGATGAGATGTTCATGTGCTCTGATGCAGGACAGCAACTCATTCGCGACAAAGTGGCAGAGCTGGGTCTGAACCGTGTTGTTGTGGCCAGCTGTTCACCCAGGATGCATGAACCAACCTTCAGGAGAGTGTGTGAAGAGTCTGGCATCAACAGGTATCTCTTCGAGCAGGTGAACCTTCGAGAGCACGTATCATGGTGTCACATGCGAGAGCCCGAGCTGGCGACCCAGAAGGCGATTGACCTTGTCCGGATGGCCGTAGCACGCGCACGGAGACTGGAGCCTCTCCCGGTCAAGAGAGTCAAGATAGCTCCGCGTGCACTCATTGTTGGTGGTGGCATCTCTGGATTGACAGCGGCTCTCGATATTGCAGACAGGGGTTTCGAGGTGGTCCTTGTCGAGAGAGACGACCATCTCGGCGGGAACGTGATGAAGTGGAACCACATGTACCCGGGCGACAAGCCCGGAGCAGAAGTCGCTGAGCCACTCATATCAAGAGTGAGCAGCCACAATATGATCAAGGTCCTACTCAACACTGAGGTAGAAGCGCTTGACGGTTATGTGGGCAACTTTGATGTCACAGTGAAGAACAAGAAGGATGGCGGGTCCTCCGTTCTCAGCGTGGGCACCATCATCCTGGCGACCGGGTTCAAGTCGTTCGTACCGGAGGGCTACTATAGCTATGGCGCGTCACCGGACATCATGACACTGGCTGAGTTTCAGCAGTTGCCGGTCGGAGAGACGGTCCCGAGACCAAGCACTGGCAAGCCCGCAACGAAAGTTGCCTTCATTGGGTGTGTTGGCTCGCGCGAGCCGGGAGTCCGGGGCCACGAGCACTGTTCAAGGTACTGCTGTTCGGCGGTGGCAAAAGCCGCTGCTGACACGAGAGGCAAGACCGATGAGGTGCTGGTTCTCTACCAGGACATACGGACATACGGCCGCGGTCACGAGGAGTTCTACCGTCTGGCTCGTGAGAAGCATGTCATTTACAGTAGATTCCCTGCTGCGAAGAAGCCCGAGGTCTCGCCGGAGATGTCGCCGAGGTCGTCGCTCAGGCAGAACGTGGAGCCCTCGAGGATCGTCAGCACCGGACGCCTCAGTCCTCGTTGCGCACGATCCTGCCC
>JACAEL010000087.1 GCA_013388835.1 Candidatus Thorarchaeota archaeon
AGATCAAGCGGACTCAGAACCGTCAGGTCGAGGAGCTAGTCAAGACAGGGACAGTTGACAAGACGCTCACCCACGATGTTGTGGGCAAGTCGGAGTTCTTTGTTGATCTTGAAGCAAAGGGACTGCTCAGGTTCAGAGAGCAGAAGGCGACTGCACTGGTGCCCGGGACAACCGAGTCGCTCAAGTATGTCGTATTGCCTCCGGAGGCACCTCCTCCAAAGGTTCGGATAACGGCTGTATCTGGCAGGTCGAAACAGCGAAAGAAGACAGCGGCACGTGCATTGACTCCGGCACCTGTTGTTGAGCCGCCAGTCACTGTGAGAGAGTCTGAGCTCGAGACATCTGCAGGTGTCTCAGCTGAGAAGGAGGCAGAAGCCGCCGGACCTGTGGCCCAACCGGTGCCAGTTCCAGAACCTGTTCCAGTATCGGAACCTACCGTCGAGGGGAGACTCGAAGAGCGTGGCAGAGAGGCAGAGAAGCAGAGAAGGCCGCATTTGACACTGGATGACCCGGTTCAGGAAGCGCCCGGTATCGGTAGTAGGACCGCAGCTGCACTGGCGAGAATCGGCATCAAGACAGTGCGAGACCTGGTATCTCGGCCTGCCGCAGAGGTCGCTCAGAAGCTGGCTGACAAGAGAATCGATGACAAGAGGGTCCGAGCATGGCAGCATGAGTCTAAGCTGATGTGTGAGGTACCTGCGCTGTACGGGCATGATGCGGTCATACTCTACAACGTGGGTATTGGTTCGAGGTCACAGCTAGTGGAAGCCGACCCAACGAGGCTTCTCAAGGATGCAGTCGCGTACGCATCCAGCGAAGAGGCACAGAAGGAGATGAGATCTGTTCCCGTGCCTGACAAGAGCGAAGTGCTCAGATGGATTGAGTCTGCGAAGGCCGCGGTGGCTTATCTGCCTGAAGTTCAGGTCTCATAGGCTCTGCCAGCTGTGCTTCCGCTTCTGCACCGGAGTGAGTTCGCAGCCCCTGTCCGCAGGCGGTGCACCATGGCCGTCCTCTCGTGAAGTGTCTGCGATGCACGATACAGAAACAGTGAGCTTGAGAACCACACAGCACAGGGCAGACCTCACGGAGTGGTTTCAGTGCCATCTGCTCGGCGTGTGAAGACTCCTGTGCCATGTCCTGTTCGAATTACAATGAGCCGTTCAGCGAGCGAGGTCAAGATGCAAGAGCAGACGCGACAGCCTGACTCGCTGGCACTCCATGCGTCATCCTGATCTGCTTGGTATGAACATTGGTTCATCACGGCCGGTGCGACGAACTCTGCCACATCACAAGAGTCATAACCGAACCGGGACGGCCTGCTCCTGTCGGAGAGGCACTGGTATTGAATGCATACGAACGCCTAATGGCCGCTTCCAAGGAGGCTCGACTGGCTGAGACCTCCGCTGCTATCCTCAACTGGGACTTGGAGACATATATGCCGCCAAAGGGGATTCGTCTTCGTAGTGAGCAACTGGGCTACCTGAGCACAGTAGCGCACCTGGCAATCGCGCGTCCCGAGTTTGGTCAGCTCATCGAGGAGGCAGAGAAGCTCGAATTGGATGAGGTCCAGCGCAGGAATCTGTACCTCTTCAAGAGAGAGTATGCCGAGAAGACCTCTCTTCCAGCTGAGCTGGTGGGAGAGCATGCCAAACAGCAGGCGGTTGCAACCGAGACTTGGAGGCGAGCCAAGGCCGCCAAGGACTGGAGCATATTCCAGCCCGAGCTTCAGAAGATGGTCGACCTCTCGGTGAGACGTGCAGAGCTGCTGATGGAACCCCGAGGTGTGAAGACCGTGTATGACTCGATGCTCGACGAGTATGAGCGCGGGATGCGGGCCGATGCAGTTGCTCGTGTCTTTTCTGAACTCCGGACGGGTCTGATACCACTTGTGTCAAAGTACGCTGATGCATCAAGCAAGCTCGACTTGGGCTTCATCAATAGGAGAGTCCCCGTTGAGACTCAGAGAAGGATGGCGCTTGGTCTTGCGTCCTTCATCCAGTATGACGTCAAATCATCACAGGCTGGGGGTCGCATCGATGAGGCCGAGCACCCATTCACGACAGGTTACTTTGACGATGTCCGATTCACCGTGCACTATCATGAGGACAACGTGTCTTCGGCAATCTATGCGGTGCTTCATGAGGGAGGCCACGCCCTGTACGAGCAGAACCTCTGCCATGACTGGATGTACACTCCTGTCGGTCAGGCCGCCAGCAGTGGAATCCACGAATCCATGAGTCGTTTTGTCGAGAACATAGTCGGCCGATCGCCGGAGTTCTGGCGCTACTACTATCCACACTTTTGCGTCACAACTGACGGGTTCTTCAGCGACATCTCGCCGGAGTTGATGGTGCTCGCCTCCAACATTGTTCGGCCCTCTAAGATCAGGGTTGAGGCCGATGAGCTGACCTACTCGCTGCACATCATCATTCGGTTTGAGATTGAGAGAGACCTCTTCTCAGGGAAGATATCGGTCAGCGAGCTTCCTCAGGCGTGGAACGACAAGTACGAGCATTACCTTGGTGTCGAGATTGAGAATGACTCAGAAGGAGTGATGCAGGACATTCACTGGTCTGCTGGCCTGTTCGGTTACTTCCCATCATACGCATTAGGGAATGTGTACGACGGCATGTGGCTTCAGAAACTGGACCGAGACCTACCAGACTGGAGAGCATCCATTGAACAGGGGTCTTTTGCTCCAGTGAAGGAGTGGCTCATCCAGAACGTCCATCGGTGGGCCTCAATGTACGACCCTGCGGACCTGCTGAAGAGGACGACTGGGAAGTCCCTCACAGCGAAGCCTTTCCTCGCCTATCTGAAAGACAAGTACTCCGCAATCTTCGGTGTCTAGTTTCAATCTTCGGGATGGCAACTCTCTCTGCGACCTCACGACTATGTCGACAC
>JACAEL010000088.1 GCA_013388835.1 Candidatus Thorarchaeota archaeon
CGGCTGCGGCGTCGGCGTTGGAGTTTGTCGAGAGTCTGGAGGCGCCGGACCCGAAGGCGGCTCTGAAGGCTGCGACTGGCGATGCGGTGGCGGGATTCGATGCGCTTCTGAGGAAGCTTGAGACACTGAGGTCGGACATCTCATCACTTCAGAGGGGAGTCGTCGGAGTGTTCGCTGCGCAGCTGCTGACGTTCCGAGGAAAGGTTGTAGAACTGAAGTCACGGATATCAGAGGAGATGGTTGAGAAGCTGCGGATGCCGATGATGAAGACCGTCATCGAGAGCAGTTTCACGGAGATTGTGGACAGCGAGTTCAGTGCCCTTGAGAAGGACTTGGTGGACCGGATTGTGGAGCAGACACAGGAGAGGTTCAAGGAGTTTGCGACCAAGGTGAGGGAGTCGGAGTCGGACCTGCGTCAGACGATTGTTGAGCAGCAGGACATTGTCAGGTCGTTCCTGCAGGGTGTTGAGGAGGATGGTCTGGCTGTCCGGGAGCAGCTGCGTGAGAGAGAGGCTGAGGTCAAGGAACTGCAGAAGCAGATTGAAGCACTGCATGCACAGATAGACATGGGCGCCAGCTCTGACACGAGGACTCAAGAGCTGAGCAGGAAAGTGGGAGAGTTTGAGGCCAAGCTTGACTCGGCACGCCGGGATGTGGTGAAAAAGGATTCAGTGATCCAAGCCAAGGATGCGGAGATTGCTAGGCTAAGGAGTCAGGTGGAGCAGCTTCAGCTCAAGTTGTCAGAGTCGAGTGCGGAGGTACAGGCATACAAGAGCCAGTTGTCCGCAGCGCCAAAGGCCTCGGCGAGGAGCGATGCAGAGGTACAGGCGATGAAGACGAAGCTCGAACTCACAGAGGCCTCGCTTGCTGAGAAGAGGAGAGAAGTTGAGACCCAGTCCGGCATAATCCGGGAGCTGGAAGCGAAACTTCGTGATGCGCTAGTCGAGAGGAAGGCAGCAGAAGAGGCGTCACAGAAGAGGGTCAAGGAACTCGAATCGGTCCAGGACCGCATTCGAAAGATAAAGGACATGGAAGAGAGGATCTACAATCTTGAGCGGGAGCTCGAGGAGACAAAGAAGCGCATTCCCATCGTTGAGATGCAACGAGAGGCGTATGAGAAGGCCACCCGGCTGATGGAGAAGGAGCGCGATATGGCCTTGGAGATGAGGGACGTAGCCAACGAGAGAGCGGCCAGATACATCAAGGCGCTCGGAGTGGAGGCAAGCACCAAGGTGCTCTTGATTGTGGATGAGGTTGGCTCGATCACCTTTGCTGACCTCGGCAAGACACTTGGGATACAACCCGCTCTCGCGGCCAAGTACGCACGGGAACTGGACAAGCTCGGAGTCCTGAGAGTCGAAGACGAGAAGGCGATCTCCACTCTGAGGAGTTTCGAACTCAAAGAGGGCGAAGTTAAGGTCTAGAAAGAGATTGTCCGGTCGCCTCTCTCGAATGTGTCAACGATGTCGGCCCAGTACTTTGCCATCTTCTCAAGCGCGGCAGAGTAGTCACGGCCCAGCCGGTATTCTCCGCCGCGCTTCTCCACCAGACCGGCATCCCGCAGCTTTCTCATGACCTTGACATAGAGGCCGCGACTCGACAGGACGAAACGTTCCCACTCCGCGTCTGGCACAACACCGTTGGACTGCATGATAGTGTTCAGTATCTTCGACGCCTGTTCCACCTGCATCTCGGTGAAGAACACATATCGGAGGAGATGGCGCGGACTGATGAGAGAAGGCCTCCTGACAATCTCGATCTTGGTCATCTTCATCATCCGACGAGGACGCGCCTGCCATCCCCCTTTATCTGCTGTGGTAATACGTGGCAGGTCCGCGGTGGACTGTCACTCACGAGGCTCATGGTCTCAGCATGAGAAGAGACCACGCGTACAACTGGCAAGAAGTAGCAAAGGCAGTTGCGGACTCACGGTCTCAGCAAGAGAGAGCCGCGCCGAGTAGTCACAGCGCGGCTTGCTGAACACTCATTCTTTTGCACTTGCTCGGAATCGGGGAATCAACAGCAGTACAACCGTCACAAGTGCGAAGATGCCTATTGAGATCAGTGTGGAGTAGGGGTAACCGATGAGCAGGGCTCCTGACACCAGACAGGCTGCGAAGGGCAGTATCTGAATGGGTGTCTTGAGTCGTGACATGGCAAACACCATGAAGAAGAAGCCGTACCCCACTGCCGCAAAGGCCAAGGCGAGTGAGAACATCACCGCGACAAACTCGAACAGGCCGTACAACACCCAGCCCGCAGCAGGGACGAAGTAACTGATGACGAGCCAGATGAGCTCGAAGACCAGAATGACCTTCAGACCACTGGCTGCGTTCGATATGTCGACGTCGGAGGGCGCGTTGCTGAGCATTATGGTCATCGCAAGGAACGCCACGATCCAGAACAGAGGGTTCAGAACCGTCAGTCCCGAGAACGTGACAAGGAAGGAGTAGACGAACCCCACGATGAGCACCACAGGGTACGACGGGTCGTTCAGGAGGACCTCGTTCGCCTTCAGGTCGATTAGTTGCCGCAGGAGTGCCAGCGCTTCTCCGCCCAGGTGCGCATCAGGCACCAGATAGGTCGCGCCAAGTGCGAAGAACACCAGAAGGAACAATGACACAGCCACTGGTGCGAGATTGATTACGGCATTCCTGAGCGGGCTCGATGGCTTCACATACTTGACATAGCCCAGTACAACCCCGTCATTGGTGAACTCGACATTGATGGGCTTGAACTCCACAATCTTGGTGTTCGTGAGCAGGCACCCAAGCGCGTGCGATGACTCGTGCAGCGCGACTCCGGGACCGACAAGGAAGTACCAGCCTCTGCTGCCGTATGCCTGGGTCGTGCCCAGCAGTGAGTGAGACGCTCTCTCGAGCAGCCAGCCCAAAGCCCACACTAGGAAGAACAGACCAATTGACAGGAGCACTATCACAAAGTATGCGTTCAAGTATCCACCACCCGGCCTAATACACAGGTCTCACGAGAGACCCAACTCCTTTCTCTTGTCCTCTTCGACCTTGGAGACCTCCTCTTCCTTCAGCCGGTCCATCTCCTTTGCCTTCTGGCGCTTGGCCTTCTCCACCTCTTTCTCCTTGGCTCGCTCAATCTCCCTGATACGCCTCTCGCGAGCCTTGCCAGCATCGGCCACGCGCCTTCTCAGCGCATCTGCCCTCTTGTTGAGGTCTCCAATCTGCTTCTGCTTGCTGTCCCGCACTCTGCTGAACTCCCTCTTGGCATCCATGTACTCGCGTTCTGCAGCTTTGTACTTCTCGCGGATTGCATCAAATGCCTCCTCCTTGCTCTTCAGAATCTGACGGTGCCGTTCAATCTCTCCGTCGATGCGTGCCTCAATCCCAGCCAGTTCAGACTCAGCCTTCTGAAGCTCAGCTTTGAAGCGCTCTACGTCGCTGTCAATCTTCTGTATCTTCTTGTCTTTCAGGTATTCGGCGTCGGACATGGTAACGGTTTGAGTACTAGGTTGTATATTAGCTTTCGCGGGACCACACCTGTTTCGCTTGAGGCCGAGTCATGACGGTGCGTCCATGGCGCACGGACTGCGGTAGTCATGTTGCATCGCACTCCAAACTGGTCGACCACTGCAGCAGTTGGTTTTAATAGCGTCCGCCAGCCCATCAGGACACGGGCATCAAGATGAAGACTCTGAAGGAACTCAGGAAGTGTGACCTGTTCACCTTCTTCCGGCTCTCTGAAACCGGACGCATTAAGGAGAAGGATGGTGTGACGAGGGTGACATGCGAACCGGGAGGCTTTCAGAAGAACATCGATATCGAGTTCAGCGTGGGCAAGGGTGAGGTCATTCAGGAAGCCACTATCTTCCTCGAGAGAGCGTGGATAGGAAACGAGAACACTGTGAATCCCTTTGGAAAGGACATCGCCAGGAGCTTCCTGGCAGACGTCCTGCCTCAACGAGACCGTGAACTCCTCGCAAAGTTCCTTGCTGCACTGTGGCAACTCCGAGGCAAGAGCGACCAGGTGATCAGTATCAGGAGCCCGCCCCCTCCCGTGACCGACCCGGATGCACTGAGAGGAATCAGCGTTTACCTTGGCAAGGAGTCCAGGCATGAGTATCATCTGGCCGAGACCGCGGTCATTCTGGAGAACATCGAAAGGAGCGGCAGCCCTTGGCTCAGGATACGAGTGATCAAGAACTGATGCCTGCAGCAAGCATTATCACATGAGCCACATCTGCAGAGGATGCACCGATGAATTGAGCTTCGTGCTCGAGCAGCACAGACTCGATGGTGGACTCGATTCTCGCGCTGTCCAGTTCATGTCCAAGCAGAGCCTTCTCAATGGCCTCTAGTGTCTCCTCTGGATACAGAAAGAAGTCGCCCGTTATCTTCACACTCTTTATCTTCCGTTCAGTCACATCCATATTGACGCGGAGCATCTTTCCGCCACTGACTTTGTAGACCGCCTCTCTCATCACGCTCACCTCAGCAGGTTCCAGCTATCGGTCGAGTACTTCGTCTTCACAAGATGTTCCACATCGGCCTCTTCCTCAGATGTGAGCTTGCCGGGGACCAGCTTGATGCCTAGTGCCTCCGAGAAGCCCTTCTCCATGGCTCTGGCGACCTCTTCCAAGCTGACCCGACGGGAGAGAGCATCACTGATTGATGTCACTCGCTGCTTAACGTCCGTCACGACCTTGTCGGAGATCTTGACGGGGTGGACCTTCAAGACCGAGAACATCGCCTCAACATCGAGCCTGACAAGGACGGTACCATGTTGAAGGAGACAGGAGTGACGACGTGTCTGTGCGTTGCCGGATATCTTCTTCTTCTCCACTAGAATGTCGTTGATGGGCTGGAAGCTAGAAGAGAGTCCGAGCTTGGCAAGGGCAGATATGACACCACCGCACAGCACACGGTACGACTCGGCGATGTCTCGTGGCGCCAACCTGTGGTCCTTCGGAATGATGATGCTGTATGTCACCTCTCCTTCATAGTCATGGTATACAGCGCCCCCTCCGGTCAGCCGCCGCACAGTGGAAACACCCTTCTTCTTACAGTACTCGATGTCCACCTCAGTAGTCATCCCCTGAAACGTGCCAATTGACACCGCAGAGGGCTTCCATCGATACAGACGAAAAGTGGGCGGCACTCGCCCCGCTTCCAGAGAGAGCATTATGGCCTCGTCCATTGCCATGTTGGTGTACGCATCATGCGTCTCGAACTTCAGGAATCGGAACTCATCCATTTGACCTCACCAGTCCTGAATCAGCTATTGCAGCCGCGGTCTCCTCCGGTGTCAGCGGCCGCGGGTAGTTGTACATTGGACCCCTCGGCCGTTCGTTGTAGTATGGCCGATCGCAACCCGGGCAACCAGCAGTCCGGAATGCTGCACCTGATGATAAGACTTGCTGAAGCCACGAGCTTTCCACAGCCAGTGTCAGGTGGCCGTTCCTGTCCTCGTTGACCTTGTCTGGAGTCAGAAGCCGTCGGGATGCAAGGTATAGCACGATCTGAAGGCGTCTGTAGGCTCCGAGGTCTGGCGGCTTCGCATCATGCATGTCAGTGCCCCTAACCCCAGTGAAGGCGAACAGGCTGACCCTGATGCCCGCCTCCAGCATCGTGAATATGAAACGGGCAACATCAGACTCTCGCTCCCCGAGCCCCACAATGACGTGGGTGGTGACATGGCCCCTGTCGAACACAGTGAGGGCCCGCCGCAACGCGTCGTGGTGCAGCTCCCATGTGTAGGAGCTATTGCGTGCTGCTCCCTTGACGCTGTCAAACACCTCGGGTGTGGCAGCATCAATCGCGATACCTATGTCCGTGGCGCCTGCCGCTCGGACTCTCTTCAAGTCTGCTTCGCCCAGAGGAGGAGTACAGATAGAGAGTGGCCCAGTGAAGCTTTCTCTGACTCGTTCGATGACTGTTGCTGCGTCATCTACCATGCCAACATAGTTCAGGCATTGCAGGCAGACACGCCGAGTGCTCTTTGATTCGCCAAGTCGAGCCACCACCTCATCGAGATCCCATGTAGGCCACGATATCCGTGACAGACGGTCGGCAGAGGAGGTGCTGCTACGCGCCTGAGGACAGAAAGCGCAGTTCTCATCGCACTTGCTCTCTGAGTATGTCATCAGATACGCGGTCGAAGAGGCCACCTCACGAAGTCCTTCAATGAGTCCCAGAGCCATTGCAGTGCCGAGCGACACTCTGACTAACGGCGCCAAGATGATCATGAGGGGATGGACGCTCATCCGTTAACAAGTTAACTATCGGTGGTGGTTGCCGATCCCTGAGGCATCCTCTGGTGGTCAGTAAGAACCGCTGTCGCAGTCCCTGCCTGACAGGCATGCAGCAATGCACCGGACGAGTCCGGCCATCCCTGTGCCGTTCTTCGCACTCACGGACACCTTGAACGTCTTGGTCATCGGACCTGCCTGAACATACTTGTAGAGCTCACGGGCAGACGCTTCCACATCGTCGTCGGCACCCAAGTCTGACCTGCAGCCAACGAGCCACAGATACCTCAGTGTGGGCGTGGCCTTGATTGCATCGTAGATGTCTCGTGCATCCCCCACTGACCGTCTTCCCTGAGGAGAACAGTCATACGCAAGAATGGCTGCCTCTGCCATCGTCAGAAAGCCTGTACGAGCCAACCGGGCAAAGTGCTTTGTGCCGCCGACCCAGTCCCATATCTGCAGGATGACTTCCGCATCCTCGCTGACGACCGTCTTGGTAGATATCTTGGTGGACATGGCCTGTGTGCCGTTCGGCCAGTCCATCCGGCCATAGAGCAGCGCATTGACAAGACTTGTCTTGCCTGCCCCCTGAGGACCTACCACAACAACCTTGTGCGGCTTTCTCTCCAACTCGGTACCTCCACATCAGCACTTGGCATCACATGGAATGCCTACGACGACAGGCCAGACAGAGCACGCAACATTCGCCTCGCGTGCCGCTGAGCGAATAGTATTCCCCATGTGAGGCCCAGTAAGAAGCTTGGTGTGATGACGAATAGAGCCCTGATGAGGTGGAAGAGGTATTCGACGATGGCAGGGCCTAGCAATACTTCGTGCCACACTGCAGCATACGAGAACGAACCAGTGAGGAACACGATGAGGCCTAGCAGGAAGACCACTATGTAACGACTTGACCATATGCCCAGCCGGGTGAGAGACTCTAGCGCGTCGGTCTCAGTCTTAGAGCCGAGTGCGCCAACCTCGAACTTCAGAAGGTCTGCCTCCATTTCGGCACAGACCATTGCAACAAAGGCTCCGGAAAACAGCCCGACAAAGACATGCACAAGGATGTTCAGTGAGGCGCCTTGGAGAGTGACCAGCATACCCTCTTTGGGTATGAGTATCACTGCACTCACCAAAGTGCACCCCACGAGTACGTCCAGCACCATGCTCCTGATGACCCAACGCAGGAACTGATTGACAGACTCGGGTTTCAAGACAACGCATCTTCCATGTTCTGAGCATGAGTCCGCTACTTCACTCTTCCGCCCGGTCACGCTGCCTCAGAACCCTGTAGATTGGACACGCACGGCTCATGACATGTCGGACTCGTGTGGGCACTATCGAATGAACTCTCCTTGCGACCGCAGCACTTTGACTGACCATTGCCAACACCTGAATGCCGCTCGCTGAAGACATCAACGTACCTATGTCAGAAGTGGTCTGACTGGCGATGAGCGGTCGTCTTCACGCACCACTTGGGTTAGCCGAAGCGTGACCGAATCGCCTTCTGAGAGAAGGCCGTGAAAGCCTCCACGTGCCTCTGGTATCAACACCAGCGGGACGCATCCGTGCACCAGTCTGCGATTTGGGTAGAGGAAGAAGGACACCCCTCGCATCTTTGTCCGGTTGACCGTTGCTTGCGTCCCCTCAGTCGTGGCATATCTGAGACTGCCTGCGTGAGTCTGCGTGACAAGACCAATACAATGACCCCACACAAAGACCTGTCTGTCAGCAGGCTCTGAGCCACAACGGTGCACTCCACCTCTTCGATAGTGTGGCACCCCGCCATCAATCACGCCAATAGCCTGTCCGCCACTGTCATAGGCAGCGTGCCCCACCAGATCACCGCAACGACCCGTCGCTGACACGGGGCTACATACAGCCTTGTCGTCATGTACTGAGAGCACAGTGGCTTCGACCACCGACTGCATCGAGCCCTCAACCTTCCACGAGTCTGCCAGGGGCACCAGTGGGAGGGACTTCGTTGACCGTCCAAAGTCACCCGGACGCAAGATGTCGACATGACTGTGTGGGCCCGTCCAGAAGCAGAAGAATCGCGACCGAATGGTGTGACCGAGTCGTTCTCCCTGTTCCACAAGCTGCCCTTCGCGGACTTCGGGCCGGCAATGAAGAACACGGACCCAGACATCAGCGTCCGCATCAGGCGATATGGCAATGGCCCAGTCGTAGTCCTCTGAGGGAAACGAGGTCCTGCGGCCCATGGTGAGCCTCCTTACCACCCGGACCACTCCCGACACGGGCGACACCACAGGCAAGTCCCACCCGTCACCCTCAGGGTAGATGTCAACCGAGGTGCCCAGCGAGTGTCCCGGATAGGGACTGTTGTAGAAGGACAAGACAGCGTCTTCCGGACATCTCAAGAGGATCCTTCCGGCGGTGCCAAGGTCTCTCAAGTGCCCTCACCGGCCCCCGGTGTTCACTCACGCCTTCTTGGCCGCAGCGTAGATGGGGTCAAGCCGTCGTCTCCAGTCCGCAAGACCCTTTGGAGAGGATGGATACTCCGCATAGACCTGCTTTATGTCCTCCATCAGGTGTGCGACCCGGTTCACTCTCATCAGAAGAGGTATCCTTCCCACACCTGACACGAGCCGCTTGAACTTGTCACCCATTGCCAGGTCCATCTTCCCGGTAGTGCTGACGGCAAGCAGGTCACTGCCCTTGATGATCTCCTTCTTGAATGCGAAGTTGATGTCCTCGTTCGTCACATTGACCAAGAACCATCTGAAGATGTCAAGCGACGCCTGCTTGGTCCCGTAACTCTGCATATACCTGGGGTTGTACGGCCACAGACCAGATATCGAGGTGTCGTTCGCCTCAAGGGCCTCGGAGGCAGTGATACCAGCATGCGCGCCGCCAAGCATAGAGGAACCTATTCCGCCACCGTGTACGGGGTTCACCTGGCAGGCCGAGTCGCCCACTAACATGAAGTTGTCATCGACCATCGTGTCAATCGGTCGCCTCACAGGAGCAATCCCACCACCGGAGTCAATCGTCACAAGCCGTGTCTTCATGAAGTCCCAAGTCTCCTTGATGAAGGAGTTGAAGATGTCTTTGGGCTGGCGGTGGTTCGGCAGTGTCATGAGACCGCATCCCACGTTGACTCGGTTCGGACCCTGCGGGAACACCCATGTGTAACCGCCCAGAGTCTGCTCCTGCTCCCAGTATATCTCAAGTATCTCAGGGGTCTCGAACGTGTAGTCCGGGGTCTCATAGACATCCCTCCATGCGACCATTATGTCCTCCTTGGCGACGACTCGCTCGATTGGGGTCTCCTCGGGCAGCTGCCGCCTGAGCATACCGGAGGCACCAGTGGCATCGACGACCACTCTCGCGTGGATGTCCTTCTCCTCCTCAGAGCCTTCCGGTGTCACCCTCACTCCTGAGACCGTGTGGTTGTCAAACAGAAGCCGCTTCACCCTGGTCGAAGGCATCAGGGTCGCACCAGCCGCCTCTGCAAGACCTACGAGCCACTGACCCATCTTTAGCCGATTGAACGAGTAGCCTGTGGTCGTAGGACCAGCCATCCTCATTCGATATCGACGGTCAGGTGCGATGAGGTCGATGCCTTTCACATCGTACTCGACTATGCTTCTCGGCACGTCTGGAAGCCCGATGAGCTCCTTGAGCTCTCTGAGGTGATGACTGCCCAAGGCATCGCCGCAGGTCTTGTCACCAATCCTTTCCTTCTGCTTCCGGTCCACAAGCAGCACCTGATGGCCACGCTTCGCAAGTGTGTACGCGGTCACTGCGCCAGCAGTACCAGCTCCAGCCACAACAACATCATAGTCTCTCATTGGTGTGGTCTCCAGAGGTGATGGGTATCTCGACTCGCCCCGTCGCTGCCTTTTCAATGTTCTCTTGGGCTCGCAGCGGGTCATGTGAAGTCCTACGAAGGTACAGGCCGTCTCTTGGCGACTGCTCGCTCTCACTGTGGCACTTGTCCTGTGATGCGCTCGTTCGTCTGTCTCGCCTGCAGGTCGATGAAATCACAGGGCTCCACAAGGCCATCCCGCCCCAAGTCAAAGCAGTCGCCCATGTTCGACAGTGCATCAGGTCTCAGAGCACGACTGGGAGCCTCTCACATGCTCAGGGCCCTTGCTCTTCTCTCCTGAGACCCTGTGTCTTGCCCTTGCTCTCTCTACCAGTGGGTCTGTTCTCTCTGCGTAGGGAGTATACAGGCCGCCCAACTCCATTAGCCGAAGGTTGTCGTCGATGATGGCCTTCATTGCAGAATTGATCTCAAAGCCCACGAAGTGACGATATGAGCCCTTTGCTGCCACGGCCGTTGTTCCATTGCCCATGAAGGGGTCGAGTATCAGCGCACCGGGCCTTGATGAGAAGTCAATGCACCGCATTACAAGTTCATCAGGGAGTTTGGTCCCGTTCTTGACCTGTCCTCGCATATACGTGCGATTGATGGTCCACACATCAAGAGGGTAGTGTTCAATCTTGTTGAAGTAGTATTCGTCCGGGTTCTTGACCAGGAAGAGGAGATGGTAGTGACTGGTCACGAACTTCCTTCTGGTGAACACACCGAACTGGTATCGCCATATCATATGGTTGACGAGGGTCAGCCTTGCCTCCCGTGCGGCATTCAGCACATCGGCAAGATTGGTCCAGCCGCTAAACACCCATGCAGAGCCGCTCTCTCTGAGCAGGCGCGGAATCTCGCCAATCCACAGTCTGGTGAATCTGTCGTAGTCCTCCAAGATCTCTCTATACCCTTCAATGACTAGAGACCCGTCCCGGTTGTATAGCGACTCCTTGCCGTTGAAAGATATGCCGAATGGAGGGTCGGCAACAATCACATCCACGGAGCCTGGAGAAAGAGCCCTCATGCCCGCAATGCAGTCTTCGTAGTGGACCACGTCTACCGGGATACCAAAGCGTGCAGACTCGTAGAGTGCCCGGGCCTCCTCTCGAGTCCAGTCTTCATCCGGCTTGAACCGAGCTGCAGCAACGTGAGGGACATAGGGATTCTTTCGCTTCCGCTTAGGAGGTTCAGAGGTCATTCCTGAGTGACAATGAAAGACGGGCCTTATAATCATCACCGCCAGACCGACGTTCCGAGGGCATTACAGACTCCAAGCC
>JACAEL010000089.1 GCA_013388835.1 Candidatus Thorarchaeota archaeon
ATCAAGGTCAAGGTGATGGGTCTGAGGTCGCACATCCCAGACGGGGCCGGCGGCAAGAGGAAGCTCCCATTTGTTCTACTTGCGCAGGTCAAGGACGCGGTGAGGCTGGAGGACTTCTCTTCTGAAGTCGACTTGACACCAGAGCAGTCCGAGTACATAAGGAAGGAACTGAAGACGGATGCATGGACACCGGTGGCCATCTGGTCTCCCAAGAACGTTGGCCCTACTGACAGAGAGTCCCTCCTCGCACTGCTTGCCCAGGCCAAAGAATACATGCGCGGAGTGTTCTTTCACGAACCCTCACAAGCAGGCTGGCCGCCATTCGCAGAGACCGAGGTGCTTAAGCCGTAGTCGTCTCACGAGTCTGTCATGCCACAGGTCTATCGGAGTGACTCAGCCCAATCGGTGGACGCCAATGGATATGTCCGCAGATATGTAGCCAGCGTATCTCTACAGCGGGGAGTGACCTCGGCCGGATTCATACTTGTGACTATATCCCCGGGGGTCCGGACCTCAAGACACCGACATGATCATCTCACGGAGACCTTCGTCGCTATGACTCGCATCTTAGCACGAGTAGACGATGATCTGTATGACTTGGCAAAGGGAGACATACTAGTCGTCGCGCCCGGGGAGGCACACTCCTTTGAGACGCCTGCGGGGTCCAGTGGTGAACTCATTGCCATAAAGATGCCAGACTTACACCACGACAAGGTTGACATACCAGACACAGAGACTTGAGAGACGACCCACGTAGACAGACTAGACGATACATCCATTCTACTTAATAAAGGAGCAATCGAAACTAGGTGTATGCACGCAGTAGGAAGAGTGATGACCCTCTGGGTCGTCATCATGCTTGTGCTGCCATTCGCTTTCCTTCCTAACGTGGAAGCATGGAAGGCAGGAGACGAGGCAGCCGTATTCGGTCACACCTTCTCAGAGGAGTACTGGACCAACAATTCAATACTCGTGGAAACTGGAGGCAACAACGCCTCTCTGACAGCATCATACGTGAGTATCGGCGAGTTCCAAGCCTTCATGGTTGCATTCAATGAGATATACAACCAGGGAACAAGGCTTGTGCTCCCCTACCAGCTGTTTGGCATGCACTACAAGACGCCCGAGAACAAGGAGGTATTCATCGGCGCGATATTCGCATTCCTTCTGGCTCACAATGAGAGCTACGGAGCCAATGACCTTCCCGACGTCGGACACGAGGCTGCATGGTACGTAGTGCCCTTGGCCTCAGGAGGACCTTGGCCAGACGTCCAGACGGAGGTAGAGCCGATCAACGCAACGAAGATTGCTGAAGGTCACTATCGTTTCGGAATGAGATACACAAACCTCAGCTGTCGTATTGTGGACACCACAGGAGGCTTCTGGCTCAGCCTGCTCCTGCCAATCTTCGAGGTGTTGATATCTGAACTCGTCATTCAATATGACATAGAAGTCGGCTCCGCGGGAGAGATCCATGCAGAGACCCTCTACACTATTGGTCAGGTTCGACGGGCCAAGCTCCTCGGCTTCGATGTCGATCCGCAGGATGTGATAACCGATTCGATGCGAATCAGCGCTGTGCACTATCTCACGGTGTTCACGAGCAAGTACAACGTCACGAGAAGTGGGACGGGAACCACAGTGCCCAAGCCCACGGCAACCATGCCTCTCAGTGACAATATCACCATCAAGGTGGGAGACAACAACGAGCGTGCGTTTGACATCGGACTTGGACGCTCATACGCGTTGCTCAACGAGTCAACCACCCCCTACTCGGTCCTGTCACCAGATGAGACCGCCATCAACTGTCTGTTGGAGGCGACTGGAGGCGACTTCCTTCTGATTGCGTGGCAGCTGCCATTCTCCGCATGGGTGCTTGCACACATGGCATACGGACTGTCAGCCCAGCTGAGAGCGACCTATGCCACTGTCAACGCCTTTGCCAACAATGCAGCAACGGCCTTCGGTACGAGCGACTGGTGGTACGCAGTCACGTTCCCTGAGTGGAATGGGTACAGAGTCCAGCAAGACCCTGTCTACGTCGCGTACACCAATGTGGGCCTCCTTGGAGGAAGCACAGGAGGAGGTCTCGGCCTGTTGGTCATCCTCGGACTTGTCGCTGTGGTTGGCCTAGTGGTCATTACTCGAAGGAAGCACTAGAGACAACAACTGACTTCCATTAGTGTGCGGGGACCTTCAGGGTCCCCTTCTTCTTTGTCTTCTTCTCTTCGCAACTGTGAAGCTCAGACAGAGCTCTTGCCAGTTGAACAGAGGATGTCTAGCCCCTTGCCTCCTTCTCGTACGGCACACCGACGGACTTGGGTGGGATGGACCTCCTAATCCCGGCCAGTGCGATGATCACGAAGACATATGGGATCATCTGAACGAAGTCGGAGTAGCCGGGGTAGAACTGGAGGCCTTCTATCACGACTCTCACACCCATCAGAAAGCCGAAGAACAATGCCGCAAGGAAGCATCCGAGTGGAGTCCAGTTTCCGAAGATCAAGGCGGCCAGCGAGATGAA
>JACAEL010000090.1 GCA_013388835.1 Candidatus Thorarchaeota archaeon
GGACGGATGCAGCCGTATTGGCGGGACCAAACCTCGACCTGCTGTTCGTGGGGTTGCTCTCCCACTTCGCACGGGCGCTGGGAAGGACACGGGCCTCTGTTGTCCTAGAGATTGTTGAGGCGGACAGAGTGACACTAGTACGAGCCTCAGTGACTGACGGTCCCACAGGATACCTAGATGGAATCAGCAAGATTCTGTCTGGAAAGAAGCTACCGAACGTGACTACCGTAGACCTTGACCTCTTCCTGTGCAAGCTGTTACTGGATGACTACGGAGTCCATATCGCCTACTACCCCGGCACGCCGCCTAGCATTGCGTTCTTCTTCGGGAAGGGCAACTGAGGACATTGACACTTCGTGTGTGCCACAACTCGGAAGCGACAAGGCTTTTTTGCAAGACCTCCCAGGGTGAGATTGGGGTGCTCATAAGCCCTCGATTCGAACAAAGCAATCAGAGATCTCCTTTGAGGTGGTTGGAACAGGTGTCGAAGTCGGCGGACCTGGTCGATATAACGGAGGACTGGGCGTACTGGATAGACCCCGAGACACTCAAGATGCCCAAAGCACGCGGTCGCATCCCGTCGGGTTCGCTACTCATTGTGAAGAGCCGCACTGAAGACACTCTAACAGGGCGATCGTTTGTTTCGACGGCATTCTATCTGGTGCGGCCAGAGGCGTGGGAGAAACGAACCAAGAAGGAGGCCTCCACGATTATCGGTGGATATGTTGTTGCCTACATGAAGAGGAGAGGGGCATGGCCACCCAACACACAGCTTGCGAGAGAGCTGAAGAACGGGGATGTCGAGCTCCACTACGCTCCGTCCCAGTACGACACTTTCACGTTGAAGCTGAGCCGCAACATGGTCGACTCTCCAGTCATTGACTTTCTCGACTCACTGGAAAAGGCAGCTGAGTCAACCGAGGACACCTCTGCGGCCACAGGCGTCCGATGGGCAGTGGAACCAGCAAAGTCCAGCAGATCAACCTGTAGAGCATGTCAGAAACAGATTCAGAAGGACGAATTGCGGATTGGAGAGCCGGTCGACTTCGAAGGTCACACCTCCTATCGCTGGTACCATGTTGCGTGTGCGGCCAAGAGACTGGGTCATGTGGACATCACCACGCTCCAAGGCCATGATGCGCTGTCGGAGACACATCAGGCCCAGCTACGTGCAGCACTTGATGACCAGAGCGCTCGACCATGATCACAGTCTATGTATGACACTTCAGCCAACGCTGGACACCTCTGTGCATATCGAATGCTTGAGACGTGTGTTGCTGTCTCAAGCCATAGAGGCGACTCCCGCATTGTGGGCCTAGTTGTGGTGCGTTCTCAGAACAGCAGAGCTAGGCCGAAGCAGTACAGTGTAGAAACTATCAGGTGTACAGTAGCAATCGGCATGGTGGCTTTTGTGTACTCTCTAAACGTGAGATGACTACCGTGGGACTCGCTCAGCGATATCACTATCATGTTAGGTGCGTCTCCGAATGGAATCATGTACCCTCCGACATTTGCTCCGATGACGAGTGACACCGGGACAACTCTGCTCACAGTCCCAAGGTCTACAGCCATCGGTGCGAGAAAGGCCGCGACCGGTATGTTGTCGATTGCTGATAGCGCGAACCCCGGAATCCATATCATGATGAGGATTCCAACAAATGCATTGGAGCCTATTATTGATGAGATGAGACCTCCCACTCCCGCGATTACGCCTGCCACTCCAAGAGCGTTCACAATACCGAAGAGCCCTATCAGAAAGAAGACAGTGATCCACGACAGTTCCTTCAACAGGTCTGTCGCCTTGTCATGAGCAACTGCCAGCATCACTGCAGCGACCGAGAGTGCGATGAAAGTGACCTCTGTGGGAGCTATGACGAATCCTGTGATCATCGTTCCCAGACCGATTGCCGAGGCGTAGAACTCGGTCCTTGAGCGTATCATCTTGGTCGGACTTATCATCATCAGGAGGTGGTCATCATGCACGCGGTCATCGCATAGCGTCTTGCCCACTGTTCTCATCAAGAGCGGCACTGTGACGAGGAACAGCAGGACCGTGAGCGGCAGGAGCATGAAGAACATCTCAGCTGCATGTATTCCTGCCCAGAAGACTATCAAGAGGTTGGGAACCGAACCGACGACAGATGGAAAGGAGGCGAAGTAGCTGACCACTGCTTCGCTGATCAGGACAGGTCGGAAGTCTATCTGCAGTGCGCGACACACTTCCACTGTGAATGGCCCCATGACAAGCATCGTGGGCAGTGGGTCAAGGAAGAAGGATATGATGAACACGAACGCCAAGAATGCCATGTAGACATTCTTTGGACGACCGTGTGTCCTCTGGACCAGCACAAGCGCGATGTACTGAAACATACCAGAGGATGACGCCAGTGCCACCACTATCATCATAGACATGAGAAAGAGCACAGTGTCCCATTCTATGAGGGCGACAAGGTCCACAAACGTCATCGGATGACCCGGACTCACTTCCGTACCAGTGAGCACCAGGACGGCTCCGCACAGGCACATAGAGAACATGGTCACCGCAGCCTCGTTGATCTTTTCAAGCAGAAGGACGACAAGCGTCATGACGAATGTTGCCAGTACCAGAACGAAGGCCACGTCGGTCATGTATGACACATCCACTGTGTCCGCGTCTATTAAACGAGCTGGCCCATGAGTGAGTCCAGCTGATACGAGCCGAACAGGCCGCGATGCAAGGACAGCAGGACTCTGCCATACTGGGACTGCTCGCTTGGGCTTCCGTGTGCTCCGCCTGACGATAGCAGTGACACAAGACGCATTTGAACACAAGGCCCTTATTGCAGTCTGCGCTCAGTCTCACATCATGAGATTCCCGGCATCAGAGTCTGAAATGCAGGACTATCTCGACTTCGCGGTGAAGACGACGTCCGAGGCAGGTCAACTGACACTGAGGTACTTCCGAACAGGAATCACGGTGGAGACAAAGAGGGATGGCACCCCGGTCACCGTTGCAGACAGGGAGGCGGAGGTCTTCATCCGAGACAGAATACGCGAGAACTATCCGGAGCACACCGTGAGAGGCGAGGAGTTCGGGACCAATGAGGTGTCCTCGGACTACGAGTGGCTGATTGACCCCATCGACGGCACCAAGTCCTTCGTGAATGGGATACCACTCTATACGACGCTTCTGGCTCTGCTCTACCGCGGCACTCCTGTGCTCGGTGTTGTGCACTGTCCGCCGCTTGCTGAGACCGTCGCTGCTGTGAGCGGACTCGGTTGCACACTCAATGGTCGTGCCTGTCATGTCAGTTCCACAGAGCGGCTTGAGGATGCCATGGTCAATGTCACAGACTACCGAGACCTCTATGCAGTGAGACCTGATCTTACAGAACGGCTCATCTCGACTGCCAAGTCCTGTCGGGCGTGGGGTGACGCATATGGATACGTGCTGGTGGCCACAGGCCGTGCGGATGTCATGGTTGACGCGGTCATGAGCCCATGGGACATAGCCCCATTAGGTCCCATCATTACAGAGGCTGGGGGAGTCCTGGGCGACCTCGACGGCCGGCCCGACCTACTTGGGACTTCGTCTGTCGCCTGCAACAGACGTCTGTTCGGCGAGTTGTTCGGCATCTCTTGAAACAGCCTACAACGACTTCCCACATACGACAGTGTGGAGAATGCGACGAGTCAGACTCGAAACGATGTCAATCAACTCCTCGCTCGTATGTCGAGGATGCTCACGTCTCTGTGCAGTTCGCGTTCAGCTGAGGCTGAACTCCTGTCCCTCCTTGAGAATCACCGGTCTTGTGACAGTGCTGCTTGCCAGCCCCTTCTCGAAGTCGCTCACGTCCTTGTCCCATGTGTGCATCGGTATCGCATATCTGGGTTTGACTATGCCAACTGCCTGAAGCCCCTCTTGGATGTCCATTGTGTAGGTGTCGCCAACCGGTAGCAACGCGACATCAACCTTCCCCAGTTCACTCATCTCTGGTATGAGGTCGGTGTCACCCGCATGGTACACGGTCTTTCCTTCCAGTGAGATGACGTATCCCACTCCAAATCCCTTGGGATGATAGGGGTTGCCCGGCGTGCGGAATCGTTTGACATTGTAGGCCTCCACTGGCATGATGCGAACTTGCCCGGAGTCCTGTGGCTCTCCAGCCCGCACCTGAACCATCTCTTTGCCCAGCTTCTCGCGGCATGACGCCGGCGCCATCATCTTGGTCCTCTTGCTGAGTACGGTCTTGATGGCGTCAAGGTCGCAGTGGTCACCATGGCTGTGGGTGCACAGGACGACCGAGGCCGCTTCCGTCGGTGCTGGCAGCCGTTCTTCGAGCTTCTTGGGTCGATAGTAGTCGATGTATATGACCTGCCCCAACCCAGTTATCTGGAATCCTGCATGACCAAGCCACTTGATTACAATGCTCATCCTTGCTCGAATGTGTTGTTGCAGCGTTCTTTTTGAACGTAGCTGTCATATTGAGGTGAGAATGTGGTAACCAATCGAAACCAAATGTACCTCTTGAGTTAGACATCGAATCTGCATTGAATACAGGGTCCGGAGTGTGGTTTAACGAATACGTACATACCCTAAACACTCTGTATCGATTTCGGTCTCATCTGCAGGAAATTTACGTCGATGCCTATCTAGCTAAGCATATAATGGGTCAAGGGAGTTCGCATCCACGTATTAGACCCCACAGTGGCAATCTCATGGCTATCCCGTGCCTAGGGTTCCGGTGATTGCTCATCGGAACTGTTCCGCGCTGAGCGGAACTGAGGCGCGGACGGTCTGTGAGACACGCCCGACAGGTGAGACCGATGGATCCAGAGTTACACACTCCGACGTCAAGTTTCGCCGAGGAGATTTCATCCATCCCCGGAGGCGAGGGCATCAACAAGTGCATTCAGTGCGGCCTGTGCACTGCAAGTTGCGTGATTGCCCGGACAACCGACCGATACCATCCCCGAAAGCTGATTCAGAAGATCCTGCTGGGAAAGAGGAATGAGGTGCTGACTGACCGCCAACCGTGGCTCTGCATGACCTGCAGGATGTGTGAGGAGCGATGCCAAGAGGGTGTCAGCCCGGCCGAGATATTCCATGCCGTACGACAGATTGCAGCGCGCGAGGGACATGTCCCTACGTCGTTCAGGAAGGCGGTGGATAAGGTTCTTAACGACGGCTGGATGCTCGCCGACGCATACAGCGACTGGAATGAAGACGAAAGGGCAGACTTGGGTCTCAGTCCGGACCTCGGCTGGAACAAGACCTTCGCGAACCGGGTGAGACGTAGGTACCTGTCCGAAGGAAGTGCAGTTGCATGACAGAACTGATCCTCTACCGTGGGTGTACAACACCCGTGAGACTGCCAGCCTACGAAGCGGCGACCATTGCAGTCCTTGAGAAGCTGGGTGTCAAGATTCACGAGATGAAGGATGCAAACTGCTGCGGGGCGCAGTACATCGAGTCACTCAGTCGGCAGGCGTACGCAGCGATGAGCGGTCGAATCCTAGCTCTGGCTGAGGAAGAGGGCAAGGACATACTTGCGTTGTGTGGTGCATGTTCGGGCTCGCTCAAGCTCAACAAGCACTATCTGGACGAGAACCCTGAGGCCAAGGCAGAACTGAACGAGTTGCTCGCCGAGGAAGGACTCAGATACACAGGCAAGGTCCGAGTGCGGCACCTGCTGCAGGTTCTCGCGGAAGACATCGGCTTCCCCGCAATTGAGGCTGCAATAGTAAGACCCTACTCGGGAATCAAGATGGCTGCCCACTATGGGTGCCACGTCACAAGACCCTATGAGATTGTCCAAGTGGACGACCCGGAGAATCCGACCATACTCGACCGACTTGTCGAGCTCACCGGCGCAACGGCGGTTGACTATGCGGGAAAGACCCGGTGCTGCGGTGGTCCGCTACTGGCGATGGACCCGGACACTGCTGGACTCATAGGTCTGGAGAAGATCAAGCATGTGATTGAGGCTGGTGCGGATGGCATTGTGACGGCGTGTGTCTTCTGCGACATCCAGCTGACTCAGGTGCAGTTCGGAGAGAACTCCCAGGTTCAGAAGAAGGTGCCAGTCATACCCATCACACAGTTCCTGGGTCCCGCCCTCGGGATTGAAGAGGAGAAGCTGGGTCTCGGCATGAACAAGATCAGTCCATATGGTCTATTTGCTAAACAGGAGGCTAAGGCATGACGAAGGACAAGACGAGTCAGAAGAGCGCTCTCGTGATTGGAGGTGGGGTCGCAGGTATGCAGGCCTCGCTCGACATCGCCTCACAGGGCTACCGTGTCTACCTTGTCGAGAAACAGACATCAATTGGCGGAAGAATGGCCGCTCTCGACAAGACATTCCCAACTTTGGACTGTAGCGCGTGCATCCTGACGCCGAGGCTGAGCGAGGTTGCCAGGCACCCCAACATCGAGTTGCTGACGTATTCGGAGGTCGAGAGCGTAAAGGGCAAGGCTGGCAAGTTCCGAGTGACAGTACGACGCAAGGCTCGCTATGTTGATGAGGACAAGTGCAGCGGCTGCGGGGACTGCTCTAGAGAGTGCCCTGTTGAAGTGCCGAATGAGTTCGACGAGGGACTCGGCTTTCGAAAGGCGATATACATCCCATTTCCGCAGGCGACTCCCAACGTATATGCGATAGACCGAGAACGATGCATACAATGCAAGCGGTGTCAGAAGACGTGTGAGCGGGGTGCTATCGACTTTGAGATGACCGACCAGATAGTAGAGCTTCAGGTCGGGGCGATCATCGTAGCAACAGGCTACAAGCTGTTCGATGTCTCGCAATACCCGCGACTCGGATACGGAAAGTACACCAACGTTATCACGGCCATGGAGTACGAACGCCTCATCAATGCTGCAGGGCCGACGCAGGGTCACCTGATACGACTCTCTGACGGGCGCGTGCCAAAGAACATCGCGTTCATTCAGTGTGTTGGGGCGAGGGATGTCGCCAAGGGTGTGCCCTACTGCTCCAGGGTCTGTTGCATGTACGGTATCAAGAACGCGGTGATGGCCCGTGAGCACGACCCCGAAGCGAGAGTCACCGTTTACTATGCGGACATTCGAGCCTTCGGCAAGGGCTTTGAGGAGTTCTACGAGATGGCCAAGACCCGTTTTGGTGTTGACTTTGTGAAGGGACGTGTTGGCGAGCTGAGTGAGAACCCCCACAACCAGAACTTGGTGATGAGTGTTGAGAACATTCTGACGGGCAAGGTCTCAGAGAGAGAGCATGACCTTGTTGTCATATGCCCGGGTCTTCAACCTCCCGAAGGGCTGGACACGATTGCCAACGCACTGGGACTGGAGCGGTCCATAGACGGTTACCTCAACGTAGAAGACCGCTTCGCTGCACCTGTGGAGACCCTTGTCCCGGGTGTCTTCACCTGCGGTTGTGCTGACGGCCCAAAGGACATTCCAGACAGCGTCACTGCAGGGAGTGCTGCGGCAATGAAGGCTACAATCATCTTGGCTGTAGGAGGTGTGGCCTGATGACCGGCACGGAAGAGCCCAGAATCGGTGTGTTTGTATGCCACTGCGGGCACAACATTGCCGGCACAGTTGATGTGGCCAAGGTCGCACAGACTGCTGCTGGACTGCCAAATGTCGTGTTTGCTACGGATGAGATGTTCATGTGCTCTGACAACGGGCAGCAGCTGATCCGTGAGAAGATCAAGGAGCACCGGTTGAACAGAGTAGTCGTGGCAAGCTGTTCTCCACGCATGCACGAACCCACCTTTAGGAGAGTCTGCGAAGAGGCGGGCCTGAACCGCTATCTGTTTGAACAGGTCAATCTCAGAGAACATGTCTCGTGGTGCCACATGAGAGAGCCGGAGGCTGCAACTGCAAAGGCAATAGACCTTGTGAGAATGTCGGTCGCCAGAGCAGCCAGACTGGAGACGCTACCTGTGAAGACCGTCCAAGTCACTCCTCGCACACTGGTCGTGGGTGGAGGAATCGCTGGAATCACTGCATCTCTGGACATTGCCGATCGTGGTTTCGAGGTGGTCCTGGTCGAACGACAGCCACGACTCGGTGGAAACCTGATAAACTGGACCCATCTCTTCCCGACTGACGAGACTGGAGCTGAGGTCCTCGAGCCGCTCATCAACAGGGTCCGGAATCACGACAAGATCAAGATCTTCACAGACGCCGAGGTCGTTGCTTTCGACGGTTACATCGGCAACTTCCAGGCGACTGTCAGAGAGACCAAGACAGGAAGGGAGTCGCACCATGACGTCGGTGCAGTCATTGTCACCACCGGCTTCCAGTCGTTCAAGCCACACGGCTACTATGGTTACAAGATCACTCCTGACATACTCACGCTCGCAGAGTTGCAGGAGATGCCCAGAAGCAAAGAGCTCAGACGTCCCAGCGACGGTCAGCTTGTGAAGAAGCTGGCATTCATAGGCTGTGTGGGTTCGCGGGAACCGGGAGTGAAGGGCCACGAGCACTGCTCAAGACACTGTTGCTCCGCAGTTGCAAAGGCCGCTGCGGACCTGAGAGCGCGCACCGAGGAGGTGGTCATTCTCTACCAGGATGTCCGGACATACGGAAAGGGACACGAGGAGTTCCACCGACTCGCTCGCTCTCGCAGAGTCATCTACAGCAAGTTCCCCGAGCGCGACAAGCCCAAGGTGACACTCGAGGATGGGAGGATCACTATCCGGTGGCATGATGTTCTTGCGGACGAGGACCTGATACTACAACCGGACATGCTAGTCTTGGCTTCCGCGATGGTGCCCCCTGACACCGCTGATGAGGTTGCCAAGTTGTTCAGCCTGACACGGTCTTCGGATGGATTCTTCAACCCCGAGCACATCAAGCTGGCGCCTCTGACAACGCACACGGCAGGTATCATGATAGCGGGTGCGGCTCAGGCCGCGAAGAACGCACATGAGGCAGCCATAGATGCTTCTGGTGCTGCTGCGAAGGCGGTGGGTCTCATGGCACGAGGCGAAGTCGAGATTGAGTCGACCGTTGCGCACGTCAACCCAGACCTGTGTTCGTCATGTCACACTTGTGTCACTGCATGTCCATACCATGCAATCTCAATGGATACCAGCCGAACACCAGAGGTCGCATTAGTGACGGAGGCAAAGTGCCATGGCTGTGGTACCTGTGCCGCAGGATGTCCGTCCGGTGCAATCATGATGCGTCATTCGACAACAGACCAGATTCTGGCAATGGTCGAGGCGTATCTGTGTCCACCACCAGCCGCCCAGGAGGTACGAGCACAATGAGTTCACACGTTCTCCAAGAGCAAGCAAGCGCTGAGAAGACATGGGAACCGAGAATAGTTGCATATTGCTGTAACTGGTGCTCCTATGCAGGTGCGGACCTTGCAGGCACGAGTAGAATTCAGTACCCGACCAATGCGCGCATCATCAGGGTGAACTGCACTGGTCGAATAAGCCCCGAGTTCATACTCGCAGCCCTTGATTTGGGTGCAGACGGTGTGCTGGTCTCCGGTTGTCATCCGGGTGACTGTCACTACACGAGTGGCAACCTCAAGCTGAGGGCGCGGTGGGCACTGATGGAGAAGGCAATCGAGCAGGCTGGTGTTGACCCCAGACGCGTCCGCCTGCAGTGGGCAAGTGCGTCTGAGGCACAGATCTTTGCAGATGGCGTACGGACACTCATTGACCAAGTCAAGAAGCTTGGTCCGATAGCGAGGGAATGGCGATGAGTCACTTTGCAAGTTTCTTTGAGCAGAAGCGCGGTGAGACGAGACAACAACGGAAGGCCATTGAGGAAGCCATCCGACAGGGAGCAACCACAGTCGAGCACATCGCTGAGAAGACGAAGATACCCAAGCCTCAGGTGGTCTGGAATCTCATGGGGATGCTCCGGTGGTCAGTCGTGGAGATAAGTGGGCACTCTGGAGACGAGCTCACATACAGGCTCAAGGAGGAGCATGCATGACCGCATCGATCGCAATGGGACAGGGCTCCTCCTGCTGGGGATGCTTCCAGTCCTTGGTCGATATCCACCTGAAGCTTGCGGATGTACTGCCACTGCTGGACATCAAGTACTGGGCAACGGTCGTTGACTACAAGCTCCATGACCTTGAGGCACAACCTGACAACTCGATTGACATAGGTCTGTTCGAAGGCACTGCGCGAACAGTGGAGGATGTTCATCTTCTGAGGGCCCTCAGAGCCAAGTGCAAGACACTCGTGGCGTTCGGCTCGTGCTCCTGCTTCGGTGGCATTCCTTCTCTTGCGAACATCTATGACCTCGATGAGTGCATTGATGTCAAGTTCAGGCACAACAAGACGGTGTCTGATGGCCAGCTGCCAACGGTCGGTGTCCCTGCTCTCGAGCCCGTGATAAGACCCAACAACGAGATTGTGAAGTTCGATGTCTATCTGCCCGGTTGTCCACCTACACCATCGCTGATAGTCAAGGCGGTCACGTCCCTGATTACAGGAGCACCGCTTGACCTGCCCACTCACACGGTCTGTCACTACTGTCCTCGCGAGAAGAAGGACACGCCTGTCGAGGAGTTCAAGAGACCGTTCGAGGGAATTGCAGATCGTAATCGCTGTCTTCTCGAACAAGGATACCTCTGCATGGGCGCAAGCACATGGGGCTTGTGTGAAGGCGCCTGTGTCAGCAAAGGAGCCCCATGCCGAGGATGCTTCGGTCCGCCGCCACCAATCATGGCCGACCATGGCGCAGCCTCGATATCCATGCTTGGTACCTATGCTCCACAGGAGCCCCGGAAGATCTTGGAGTCCGTAAGCGACCCACTTGGCATGTTCTGGAGGTTCACATACGCGACAAGTCACCTCGGCAGTATGCGAATCAAGCGTGAGGAGGCGAAGAGGAAATGACCGATGAACGAGTGATCAAGGTAGAGCCAGTGACGCGCCTTGAGGGGCACGGCTCGCTCACCATCAAGTTGGGACCCGGCAACAAGGTTCAAGACGTCCAGTTCCATGTGAACTCGACGAGGTTCTTTGAGAAGTTCCTTGAGGGCAGGCCGATGGAGGAGGCTCC
>JACAEL010000091.1 GCA_013388835.1 Candidatus Thorarchaeota archaeon
GGTCTACATCCAACGCCTGAAACTCATACTCACCGGTAGCACATTGCTGACGCTATTGAGTTCTATCTACATTCTATCGAGTGGGATTTCGCAGTCGGTATCTACTGCTTCTATACTCCTTCTGGTGGTTGCATTCCTGAACGTTCTCCCCCTGCTTCCTAGTGTGCGTTCGAGCCGCTTCGGTTCCTGTGACGACCTGAATCCGGGTTGGGGGGGACCTGTATGCATGCTTCCTGCCATGCTGTGGGCACCAGTCCTACTATTGTGCTTCTCCTCGTCTTTCCTCGTCAGCACTCTGCTGTACATCCCAATCCTGCTGCAAATCTTCGTCTACGCGCTTGCTTACAGTGATAACTCCGCATTCAGGGCTGAGTACTTCTTCGGGCTCATCATGCCCTGTTCGCTTGCCACTGGATTCGCACTGGTCATAATTGAGGTGGGCATTCGCCTAGTTCTGGTCCTACTGTGGCTGCTCACTCTACTTGTCTGGCTCTTGCTAGCCGCTCGGCATCTCTCGGCCAACTGGGAAATTCGAGCTGTTATCCAAGTGCGCAGGGCTATCCCTAGGCTGGGGAAATCGCGGGCCTGGAGTCACTATCAGCTGGTATGGAATCTGGCCCTCGCCTCAATGCTGGCCTTCCCCATAATCGTCTTCCTCACTTCGTTTGACGATTGTGCTTTAGCAATCGTAGCCGTGCTCTTTGTAGCTGCAATCATGACCGAGAACAGCTCTATCGAGTATCCGATTGAGTATCGGGTCACTGCCTCACGTGTCGAAACACGGCATGGAATACGTGTAGTAGTTATAGAGCAGGGAAGGCGCCAGATAATACATGAACGGATGTCACGTCTCAGTGGTCTTGTGGGGTTCGCATCGAGAGAGTCACTACTCTTCAATCCATAGGACTATAAGATAGTTCCTCTGGACGTGGTATGGGCACGTCGTCTGCCTGCATTCAGCAGTGGGGAGAATGACTGGGTAGGATTGTCAACTGGTGCATCTTGCCTCAGGAACGATGTGGTTCTCATTGAGCCGTTGCCCACTCTGGCGTATTCCTCGGATGCAAAGGAGCGACAAAGCACTCCACACCTGATGAATACCCAGACTCCCTAGATTCTTGTAGACCACTGCATGAGTGTCCCAAGTGCTGTACTCGACCCCAAGACTGACCAGAGCAATTAGTGGTACACCTAGGATATTTCGGAGTCCAGACACACCACGTTCGATGCGATCGGACTGAGAAGGGATGCTTACGCAGTACTCCCTGGCAGACAAGGCAAGGAAAGCGCTAGACCCAGTCCAGTCTGTTGACACAGTCGTGGACTGGTTGGCAAATGAAGTAATGGATTCCTTTGAGGCACGAGGCATGCAATACCCCGAGCCTCTCATCTCTCTCAGTCCCATGCACGGATTGTCTGACACTTCTTACAGCGTCAATTGAGTGCTTGACGCTATTACAATATCAGATGCGACAAGTCTTGCCGCCTCGACAATCTCATCAGGCGTTGCCGATGAACACAAGCCTATCTCCGTACTCTATGACAATCATATCAACCAGTTCGAGGGCAGCCCTCTGTGGTGTGCGGTCAGTCATCATGTAGTCCGCCCTCAATCAGTATGTTTCCAAGATACGGGCAAGATGAATCATGTGCCGTGCAGCCAGACTGGGTTCCAGCAGGGTGTCGGATGCAGTCAGCGGACACTTGCCCGTTTCCTCGTCTTGCATGGTCATGAAACCCCTTTCTGAATCCGGGGAGAACTTGGAGCCAATTATGGAGTCTTCCATTGAGGCATGGTCCATACCTGAAGTCAGTGCCTGCAAAGTACCTACAAAGGAGGTGATCCCCGACCGATGGGAAGCAGATCGTCCGCTCGTAGCCGCCCAGAGGTGCCATACCCGCATATCGGTCTGACACACGGAGTTCCTAGTCCGACTAGAGGTGGTGAGCGAAACTCCTTCACCCTCAACTTCCATGTTCAGTCCTCCTCATGACTGCTGTCACCAGCGACCAGCAGGACCTCTCCTGCCGGCTGTGCATGAGGTTTGTCCGTTGTCATCGGGACTGAGGCCCTCTCTCCGGACGTGACCTCTGTCCGCTGTTGTCGCCCGCGACTGCCAGTGATCGCGGCCACAGACGGGTTCCCCATGGTTCTTTGCATGGCTGGGTCGGTACTGTCCTCGGGCACCTCTAGCGGCACCTGAACGTGAAAGTCAGCCACGCCACCTCCTGCAGACGAGGCTGGCGACCTCTCGGAGGCGGAGGACCTCCCCTCAGAGCGAGTGCTCCTCCGGGCCTTCGGGGTGCTCTTCTCATGGGGGAAGAGCCACATCCCTAGTCCTCTCTCATCCCTAAGTGACGGAATGAGCCTGATAAGCCGCCGTCCGATGTTGACGGCGGCGTTCTTGTCCGCGTTGTCGCGGTAGCCACATGTGTGACAGAGGAAGAAGCTCTGTCTTGGCCGAAGACCGGTGTTCCCGCACTTGTGGCACTTAATGCTGGTCCAAGCCTCGTTGACCATGTACACCCTCCCCGGTTCAAAGCCGAGCATCGAGAGCTTGTGGATGAGCATTCTTGTGACTCTGGCGAACGACCACCTGTGGATCATCCCTCTGTAACCGGGGCCCTTGCCGTTCCCGCGCCTTGCGCGGCTGCGTATTCCTCGAAGAAGACCGACGGCGACACGGACATCGCGGTTCCTAGCAAGCCAAAGGACGTACTCTGCCATGTCGCTCACCATCTTCCTGTCGTGGTCGAAACTGATGTTGGCCCTCTGTGTGCTCATCTCTCTCAGCTTCTTGAGGACGCCGTCTGCGTCGAGACCGTTGTTCTGGCGCTCGTGCCTCTCCCTCTGCAGGCTTGCGACTCTCCGGTCACACTCCTCCATCCGCCTCAGCTTATCCTTCTGGGTCCAGTAACGCACCTGTTTCAGCCCGTCTGGAGTGAGGAGAACAGAATATACGGACTTCCTTATGCCGAGGTCAATCGCCAGCACAGCGGGAGGCTTCCCTGAAGTGCTGTCTGATGCGACCTCCCGCTTGACCTTGAAGAGGACCGTTCATTTTTAGTTGGACAGAGTTGGACACAGGAGTCTTGTCACTCCCAGGAGACGGCACTGGGGCCAACCACTCCTCGAGGTCTCATGAGGTGTCTAACCGACCTCGAGCTCTCAGTTCCCGCACGGAGGTATATATGCACCACGCAGTGATGTCCAAGATTGTCCGACTTCTGGGCAGCTGCTGCTAACCCACCACTTACGTCGTTGGTCCTTCACAATCTGGATAGACTTCGCCGTGGCCGACCTGAGCTGGTTGAGGTGATATGACGAGGGACTGAGGGGAATGGCAAGCCTCGGGTGTTTGCGCACCCCCTGTCGTGTCGAGTCGAGAGAGTCTCTGAGCAGGAGCCAGTGCTTGATTCTGCTCTCAGGTCTGTACAGGAGCTCGAACATACGTGTGAACGCATTACGAGGGAGCTTCCTTGAGCGATAGCCACTGGCCCTCAGAGGCTTTCCCCGTCCGAGAAGGAGGTACACCTTCCACATTCCGATGGCAGTTTCCCTGCACTCTTGGAGCTCGTTCACCGATATCGTTGGGAACCGTTTCTTGAAGTCGTGAGACACACTGGGTCTGATATCTGTCCTGAGTGTGAGCCTGTCTAGGACTCCAGCATCAATATCCTTCTTCGTCGTCCCTGTGAGGAGCTGCCTCTCGTGGTGTTCGATAACGCCAATGTATGCCCTGATGACTCTGGTGTCCCTGCGTGTGATACGCGAGAGCCTTGTCCTCTGCCTCTCGGTCATCACATCCCAATTGACAGGGACCTTGACCGTAATCATCACTCCGGATGAGCGACCCATGGGAATCATGCGTCCTCGGTGTTTAAATTCCCGACCTGTTGCAGGCCGAGGTAGTTTCACTCATCCCTTCAGTCTTGGTGATGAGTGATATTCTCCACGCTTTTCTTGTGTATAGGATTGGTATTTAAATTCATTAAACGTATTTTAAGAAATGACCCCAGAAGAAGCCAGAGGACCAGGAATATGGCAAATGAAAAAGGGAATACCTCGTAGTCAATCTGACATCGTCTGCAGATGTCCCACGAACCCGGCCCGGACGCTTGCACAAGCGCACCTCATTGTCCTCAACAAATCACACATCTTCGATTCACCAATTCTCGAATGGTAACGAAGGCGTATCTGCCTTTCGCACATACAATAGTCGATGTCGTGGGTCAAGAGACTCAGGTTAAAAGCGAATACTGGGTATGGCCTGTGGGCGCGGCGGGCAGGTGATGACTTCTATTCATCTTCGGTTCACCAACCCCTGTCTGGTCCGTGCCCACCCCAAGGGCTGTCCGGGTACGGCTGGCCCCAGCCCGATGTCGGGATGTGAGGGGCTCACTCTTCACGTCAGAAATGCCATTTCACCACATCTGCTCTTCCTGAGATGACACCATAGCGTTCTCATGACTTCGGAATCGTGTCTTATGGTCCAGATTGTGGTCCAAGAGCTGAGGCTGGTCGTGACCTCCAAGCACAGCACTATTCGGGCCTCACGGGTCTGAGAGAACAGGATATGTATCCCCGAGCCGAGACACATGTGGTCCTCTGGGATGGACACGTCTGGAGGCTGAAACATTGAGCGAAGTGGACGCGGAGAGCACCTTTGAACTACCGGAAGAAGACCGCGACGACAGGAAGAGCGACGGCTGGGACGAGGAGAGAGTGCGCCTGTTCATTCGGATCCTGCTGGACGACATGATAAGATGAGCACTCCGCAGACGGACAGCAGCCGCCCGCAGCACCATCGTTCGTGGACTCGACAACAGGTCCGAGAGAACAGACACCACTCCATGGCTCCCACAGTCCCGCTGTGACACGACGCACGGCACGGTACGGAATGGCACGGGATGACAAGACATGGGCCCCTGACCCCACATGTCATGGGCGACGAGGACCCGTCAGGCATCACTCACTTTGGACGGGAACGCCCTGACATGAACGGAGGGCATCACTCACACGGTCCGGGGCCCTCACCTGTCAGCATCTCACACAAACACTTCTATGCTCGACCCGATCCTCGTTCTCGCCGTCGCTCACACACGTAGCGGGTGCCATGCCCTCAGGTGGTGGAGCCTCAACACTCTCACAAGCCCTCTGCGCGCAGCCTCCGTGCTGTCGGCCACGCACCGTACATCCTCTCTGAAGACCGTCAACTCGTGGATGTCGCCTGTGGACAAAGCCCTCCCCGTTCCTCCATCGGTGCAGCCTCGCCCCGTCTGGTCCGTACCCACCTCTTCTCTCGATGTGCCCGATTCGGTCCTGGAAGAGGAGATACACTCAGTGCCACCAGCATCAGAGGACCACAGGCTCACGACTGTGTGGTACCTGACAGGTGGAGCGGAGTCTGTACAGCGGGCTGCTTCTGAATGCCTCTCCATGCGAACAGCGCCAGCAGGTTGGGGACGAGGGCGAGGGCAGCGACCTGGGACAGGAGCACGTAGCCGCCGGCAATGTCCGGTTCGCGTGACACAATGGCTGATGTGATGAGCGACAGCACCCCGACAATGACGAAGGCCAGTCCTGCTGCCACAGCCGACCTGCGAGGGGGAAGGGAGCGGCGCCCAGCTCGTACTGACACAGCCCCCGCCAGCATCATCCCCACAGAGAGCAGGTAGAGCTCGATGCACCACAACTCGATGACCGTGGCCCAGAGACCGCCTGCCGATGGACGGAGAAGCCCACCGAAGAGAGCGAGCATGGCGACTCCAACGAGCGACCCGCAGATTAGGACCAGCGAGCCTATCGATGTCATGTAGAAGCCCACGGTACCCGTCAGCCTGTATACGTAGAGCGCGAGCATGAGGGCCCAGAGGAAGAGCAGAGTGGCTCGGGCAACAGACAACGTCCAGATCCAGTCGGGAGACGCTATGCTCGTGAGAAGAGTGACCGGAGTGGACATCACAGCTGGCAGTAGTGCGAGCAGCGCGGCCAGCGCACCAAAGAGACCGCTCATCGTCCCAAGTTCGGTGCAGGGGAACAGTCTCTCCCCGTCGGCGGGTAGGCCCATACGCGTGGAATAGAGCGTAGATCCACATAAACCATTCGAAGGACTGACGAGGATGTCAAGTCAAGGCTGGGCAAAGGGAAAGAGAGGGCCCACTGTCCCTCGAGCAGTTGTGGACAGCGTGCTTCGTCAGCTGGTACCATCTCCCTCAAGAGGGGGTTCATCAAGGGCCTGAGTTGACACTCACGACGGACCACACGCCAGACACGACATCGGAGACTGTCCGTTCTAGGCAGCGGAGACCTAGACGTGGAATCAGTCCCGTCCTCAACCGCTTCACACGGTATGGTGGACAGAGCCTCTCGCTCGTACGGAGGACAGGTAGTGGGACACAGGACCGGACACCAGCAGTCGATGTCCACCCCATGTGAACCGGTCAGGCCACAAGACGTGCGTAGATGGTGCGGGCCGAGAACCATGCATTTAGTCGAGGATAAGTCAGTGGATAGGCGGTCGTATACTCGTAGAAGCCTCGATAATACCAGCCATCACACTTGTAGAAGGTCACATGGTAGCTTCCCAGGCCCACATCACCAGCAAGGCCTTCAGGCAGGTCTATGTCGACGAAGACCATGTTACTACTCCCAACATCGACTCTTAGA